>NZ_JAMPKJ010000065.1 GCF_039962115.1 Funiculus sociatus GB2-C1
GTATTTCATCAGATATTCTTATGAATCAGACTGCGTGATCGCTCACCCGTTTTTTGCGAGCGCCTTTGTTTAGACCCCATATTACCTCAGCATCGACTTTTGCAAGAGGTCTATTCTGCTGGCACCTGCCTCGCGCCGCCAGACGTGGGATGTGCTGGTCGGTGGGTACGGCCCCGATATTGCCTTAATCGACCAGACGCTGGCGCAGACGTTCAACCGCTACGCTGTAGACCCCACAAAGATTGCGATCGCGGGCTTCTCTGACGGGGCTTCCTATGCGCTTAGTGTCGGCATCACCAATGGCGACTTGTTCACCCATGTCATAGCGTTCTCGCCCGGTTTTATGGCACCAGCTTCACAGGTTGGCGAACCGCGCCTGTTCATCTCGCACGGTACGCGAGACTCTGTTTTACCGATCGATGTTTGCAGCCGTAAGATAGTGCCGCAGGTGCGGGGTGCTAGCTACGATGTGGTTTATCGGGAGTTCGACGGCCCCCACACAATTCCTCCTGCGATCGCAGACTCCGCACTGGACTGGTTCACGGCGTAGCAGGGTATTCTCGTAGAATCTAAATTTATCAACTCTGAATGAACACAAAAGGCACTGTAGTATTCGACATCATCGGCACCTGCTTCAGTTTGGACAAGCCCCGCCAGAGATTGGTAGAGCTGGGTGCGCCCTCTCATGCTCTCGAACTCTGGTTTGCCCAAACCTTACGGGATGCCTTCGCCCTCTCCCATGCAGGCAGCTACCGACCGCTCAAGGAAGTCCTAGAGGCAGAACTACCCCGGACGCTCAAGGTGTTGGGAATTGAGGCAGATGTTCAGATGCGAAGGACGCGATCGCGTCCCGCTTCGCTAACGCATGTAGTGAACGCTTTCTCCGAACTGGAACCCCAGCCTGCTGTCGTTAGAAGCCGAAAAGCTTCTAACGACAGCAGGCTGGAAGCTAGTCGCCCTCACCAACGGCAGTGAGGACTCCACCCACAAGCTGCTGGAACGAGCCAATGCTCTTGAGGACTTCGGCAGCATCTTCTGCTGTGATGCTATCCAAAAGACGAAGCCGCACCCGGATGTCTACGCCTTGGCGAAGCAGGATGTCAAGGGCGATATCTGGATGGTTGCTGCTCATGCCTGGGACATTGCAGGTGCCGCCTGCGCGGGTTTGCGAACTGCTTTCATTAATAAGGAGGAGAAGGACTATCTCGGTGTTTACCCGCAACCGGAGGTAGTCGCTAGTGATTTGGTTGAAGCAGCGAACCGGATCGTGGAGGGATGACACGCTCGTTAAGGTGAATAAAGTTGGCTATTGCCAGGAATTTATAAGACTTTCCTCTTCAACTGGTGCTTATCGAGAGTGCCATTGGGCTATTGTGGTACGGATCAAGTATGTGTTGATGTGTTGGGTTTCCTCCGTCAAGCCAACCTACAAGATATGCGATCGCAGACATGGTATAAGTGTTGGCAAAAAGCAGATGTTGGATTGACGCAGGAAACGCAATTTACAGGATATGCGATCGCACTAACGCCTAAACTCCCGTAGCAAACAATTCAAATCTATCTCTTCCTTACACTTAATTTCAATAAAATTAGCTGACCCTCATGCTTAACAGCAAGCGTTTGGCTATCTGGACTAAAAACATAACTGTCATATCCATTTTCATCTGGAGTCCAAAGTTCTTGTCCGTCTCGGCTCCACAACCTCAGCCCATCTTGGAAAACACCAGGACTGAAAACACCAGTACCAGGAAATTTACATATAGCAGCAATTATCTGGCCATTAGAGCTAAAAGAAACAGCCTCGCAAGAGTGATGGTCTATATTCTCAAGAATATTCCACAAGGATATTCTAGGCAAAGTTTGAATTCTCTTTCCATCTTCTGCATTCCAGAGCGTTACCCCGCTTGACCCAGCCGTAGCAACTATCTGGTTATCCGGACTCCAACTTATACCCTGACTCGTATAAGACATATCAAGATGTTTAAAGAAATATAGCAGTTTCCCCTGATAATTCCACAGTCTAGCCCCTTGAGGATGCAAGGTTAAGATAGCAGTATTATTTGAATTAGGTGCGACGTTGGCAGCCATTAAAGTTGATAAATTTCTAAGTAACTTTCCTTCTTGGCTCCATAAGTTTACGTTGCCACTATCGATAGTAATGATTGTTCTTCCATCTGGGCTAAAACTAACGTAGTCAAACGAGCCATAACCTTTAGTAGAAACTCTCAAAGGAGTAGTCAGACCGCTTCTCTTAAGAATCTGACGCTCCTCCCCAGAGCGACTCCAAAGCTTCACCTCTTGAGGACTAAGCGTAGCAATAGTTTGTCCGTCTAAGCTAAATCTGAAAGCCTCAATTGTTTCTTTGTGGTGAAGAGTCTGAATTTCCTCACCGTTAAGATTCCAGAGTTTCACTTCCTTGTTGCCACGAGCAACAATCATCTTCCCATCAGGATGAAAATCTACAACAGGAATATGATAATAATCCTGAGTTATGAAGGGTGATGTCCACAATTGCTTTCCTTGAGTGTTCCACAAAGTCACTCCAGTATTACTAGCAGTTACCATCAGTTGCCCATCTGGACTAAATACGAAACTCTTGATTTTAGCTTTTGTTGTATCAGATGATAATGTCCGAATTTGTTCTGCTTCAAGATTCCATAGGGTCACTTCGCGATCATTATAAGTAGCAATTATTTTTCCATCTGGGCTAAATAGGAAGCCGTTAATCACAGACTGATGTATTCGCCCAAGCTCAATAACTTTCCGAGTTTCACGAGTTTTAAAGTAAATCGTAGCAGCGATCGCAACTAGCGAAACTATAAATATAATTGAAAATTTTTTGCAATTAAGCATTCCAAAAACACCCGATTACAACTATAAATTGGTATTAGATTAATACCAATATAGACTTTTCTCTGGCTTGCCTCTGGATTTTTGGGAGCAACTCTGGAATCTTTACGAAAACTTTACCGGAGCGGTGCGATCGCTAAGCTTGCAGTGTATATCAGTGGAATGTAACACACCAGACTGATTTGAAGATAAAGCAATGAGCAATCGCCCCACTCATTTCAAGGTGAATAGACTAAAACATTTGTATCCCCGGAAATCCTGTGCCATAGCGATTAGAAAGTCTAGGCTCATGCACCGCTTTAATCTCGACCCTTTGCCTGTCTAACTTCTAAACTGCCGTCGTTCCTTTTGCAGTCTCTCGAACAACAAAATCAACCACATCCTCTAATAAACCAGTGCGCTTGTACAGGTCCCGTTGCCGTGCAGCACCGTTCCCTTGCTGCATCGTTTCCTGTGCGATCGCGTAGACTTCATCCCATTGCCCAAATTCTTCGATGGTGTTGATGCCGATTAGCGATCGCGGACTCCGCACTAGACTGGTTCACCGTAGAGTGTTCTGCGATCACGTTGGCATCAATTGCTGGATGCGCTGTGGCTCCTCTCCCAGCCAATCTAGATTCTGGGCAGTGCTGTCGAAAATTGATGAAGTTTTGAATGGCTCAAACTCGCCGCGTGATGCCGCTTCTGCCGTTTTTGCTAACAGCGATCGCACCTGATCCTCATTCATTGGCTGGAACGTCCGCACCGCCTCAAACGCTTGATCGAGAATCTCCATGCTGTCAATTCCCGTAATCACAACCGATGTAGGTAGATTCAGCGCATAGTGCAGACACTCAATTGGCGTTACCGTATTTGACCGTAACAAAATCCCGTTTGCCATGCTTTTCATGCCAAGAATGCCGATGTCCTGTTTAACCAGTTCTGGCACAACCAGCTTCCCAAAGCTTCGGTAGTGTGCATCCATCACATTGAGTGGCAACTGAGCTGCATCAAATTTAAACCCATAACTGGCTGCAACTTCCAGCATATGCAGATGAATCTGGGGGTCTTTGTGTCCAGTGAAGCCAATATATCGGAGTTTGCCAGCTTGCCGCGCCTCAATTAAGGCGGCATTTGCCCCTTCTGGATCGAAAACTCGATGTGGGTCCTCGAACCGGAGGATTTCGTGGTGCTGGACGAGATCGATGCAATCAACTTGCAGGCGTTGGAGTGATTCGTCTAGCTGTCTTGTGGCTTCTTTCTTGGAGCGACCGTCAATTTTTGTCATCAGGAATACTTTGTCTCGGTAGCCATCGCGGAGAGCTTTCCCCATGCGAATCTCGCTGACTCCACCGTTGTAATCCCAACTGTTATCCATAAAGGTGATGCCACGGTCGATCGCAGTGCGAACAATCCGGATACCCAGTTGCTCATCAACATACTTCAATCCAATGTGCCAACCACCCAATCCGATCGCAGAAACCCTCTCTCCTGTGCTGCCAAGAGTTCGGTATACCATTGCTGAGTTTGACGTACTTTCTGACATCTGTTCTCCTTGGCTGCCAGCTATTACTTAAGTGCATATAGCTATGAGCAAATTCAAACGCAAGGAAAAGTTCACAACATCTTGCTAGAGACACACTAGAACTGGGTATTGGTCATTCAGGAGGTGTGAGGTACATCATTGAGTTGATGCGTTACGCGATCGCTCGTGAACGCGAGATACCCAACTTTTTTAAAAAGTCGGGGAGCTGAACCGCTGATACCAGTGCTATCAGACTATGCTGCCAGTCGTGCTGAAATCTAGGAGGAGCATCCCTAGTCTAGACTTAGAGGGAGCTATGGAGTCTATAACCACAATGAGCTATCGCGATATTATTACGATTGAGCCAGATAAGCGAGGCGGTAAGCCCTGTGTGCGACGAATGCGAATCACAGTGTACGATGTGCTAGGGTGGCTTGCTGCTGGTATGTCCCATGCCGAGATTTTAGAAGACTTTCCTGAATTGACAGAAGAAGACATTAGAGCCTGCCTAGAATTTGCCGCCGATCGCGAACATCGTTTAGTTGCTTCGGTGGGTGCTGCTTGAAGCTACTTTTCGATCAAAATTTAAGTCGTAAGTTGGTAAGCCGATTGGCAGATATTTTCCCTGATTCCAGCCACGTTCAGTTTCACGGATTGGCAGAAAAGACGGATACTGAAATATGAGAATTTGCTAGTACGAACGATTGTTGTATCGTGACTCAAGATGCAGACTTTGCGGAAAGAAGCCGTCTGTATGGTTCTCCACCTAAAGTTGTATGGCTACGCTGCGGGAATGCACCAAGTAACCAAGTTGAAGCTTTAATTCGCTCTGGAGCAGAGGCAATTCAAGAGCTTTTGAACAACCCCACTTTACATTGCCTAGAACTGTACTAAAGAGTGATCTGGTCTAGTGTTCTCAACCAAATCGATTGATGCGCTACGCAAGAGGTAACGCAGCATATTAAAAAATATCAAAGTTTAGTGACCGATTGAAGATTTGCCAGACCCATGTGAAATAGGGCATCTTGTACAATCAATTCCGGCAAAACATCCTTGAACATTTCCACGGTCTGCTGAATCTGCTCGAAATCTTCGGGATTATCTAATAGATCGCGCACTTCCCGCTCACCAATCGCAACAGCGGGACGCAGACGACTGGCAGCTTGCTCTGCTCGGCGTACAATATCTTGCTTGAGAAGCTGATATTCTGGTCGCTTCCGCCACAGCTTGATGTCTTCCCATGCTGCCAGGAAAAATGGAGACCATCGGGCTAATGCCTGGTAGTCGGAGTTGACAATCGGTACACCCAGAGTTTGTTTGATGTCTCGATATACCTGTTGCATATCTGCCGACATCTCCCGAACAGACTGTTCCCCTATCAGTTGAATTTCTGTGTGCTGATATGAATTGGCTCCGCGACGAGCATTGCCATTGCCCTCCTGACCAACCACTTCGCCTGCTAGGGTTCGGCTCAAGGCAATTTGCTGAATCAGCAATTGGGGATTACCAAAGGTGAACGCATTCAGGACTCTCTGGATCTGATGCCGTTGTGCTTCGTCCATATCAATTTGATAGCCCGGTTGATACCAATCGCTGGTATCGCGGTAAATCTGCTCGGTAATCGCGATCGCACTTTCCAAGAATGATTCGGTTTGCGTCGCCGGTTTGAGACGCTCCCAAAACAACTGCATCACCGATGGATACATGGCATAAGCACGCCAGGAAGCCGGTGTCCAAGGAATGCCTAACGTGGATTGAATCTCGCTTAAACCAGCTTGAATTTCAGCGGGTGCGTGGGACGGTTCGATCAACGGGAATGCTGATTGGTCGTCTTCTGCGATCGCTGGTTCCGGCGATGGCGATGGCGATCGCGCAGTAATTCCAGAGGATTCAGCCTCTGTTGCGGAGGCTTGTTGTGCTTCTACCTGTTCATGCGATTGCGCGTAGCGCACCAGCGAAGCTGATCGCTCAGTTTCAACCTGCCCATTTGCTCCCGCGCCATCTGCCTTCTCGGTTGCAATCTCGTTGTTTCGACGTGCCGCTCGTTCGCTCAAGGTGGTTAACACGGAAGGCGACAGAAATGAGTGACTGTCTTTTCCCAAAGCGCGTTCGGTACCAATGCCACCTGTTCCAGGTAACAACCGATTCGCCCAACCCAGCAGAGTGGAATTAAGTCCTGGAAAGAGTGCAAAGAGTTTGGCACTTAACCAAGCTGGAAATGGCACAATTACCTCTGCATCACCATGTCGAAATGCAGCAATGGTGTGACGAGCAACATTTTCAGCACTGGTCGATATCAAGGGCAAGGAATCAGCAATGCTGAACCAGGTATACTCCTTGCGGTGCTGACCTTTGAACATAGCGTGGTCTATCACGCCTGTGCGGATGAAACCGGGACATACTGTTGTTACAGGAATCCCGTCTTTTGCCAGTTCTGCCCGCATCCCTTCAGACAAACCCGTTAAGGCAAATTTGCTGGCACAATACGCCAACATATGTGGGGAAACTACCTTGCCACCGATGGAAGAGATATTCACGATGCGCCCAGCTTTTCGTTGACGCATTTCCGGCAGAACTGCATACGTGGTGTATAGCGGTGCCCAGAAATGCAGCTTCATCAAGTCGTCGTAGTCCTCCATCGTCAATACGTCCATTGGCGCTACTAGGTCGGTGCCTGCGTTGTTGATGAGGACATCAATCTGACCGAAGCGATCGCCTACCTGCTGCACCATCTGCTCAACTTGGGATTTATTCGTGACATCGCAAGGCAAAGCCAATACTTGTCCACCCTGCTGCTCTAATTCATTACGCGCCCTTTCCAGTTCTGCGCGATCGCGCGCACAAATTGCCAAACGCGCTCCTTGCTGCACCAACTGGCGTGCCATCACCAAACCCAGTCCGCGAGAACCCCCCGTCAGCAGCACCGTCTTGCCTGCGAGATCGTATTGATGATGTTCGCGCCACCATCTTCTCACCACCCAAAGCACGACGAGCAAAGCGCCGACGCTCATTGCAATAAGAATAAGAGAATTCTGATTATCCATAGGAGATTTACGCTGATTCCTGCACTACTGAACTATTTGCATCTCGTTGGGCTTAAATACCTCAGATGTGCCGTAGTCTCGGTATGCTAAACCGCTGCGTTCACCTTGACCCCAAGAGACTTAACGCTGAATTTGTGCATCTCCACCGTAGATAGGAACCAGACAGGGGATGCAGCCTTTCAGCCGTTAACATCCTCAATCCTAGAAGGCTAGACTTCTCCTCTCCTCTGACTAATGGGTTGTGATACTGAAGCGACTGCTGAGTCTAATGGGAGAAGTTAGTCTTAAGTTGGAATGTACTCGTGAATACAATTGTTGAGCTTTTGGGTGGGTTAAACCAGCCAAAAGCTCAGATATACCTGAAGCCGATATAATCAAGCTAACCAGGAGGCAGACCAGGAATCTAAGTGCTGGTAAAAAGGCTCTCAAGAAGACTAACTGCACTTCGGTGCTTGGTGTCCTTGTATCGGTTACTGTGTATCGATTACTGTGTGTTCTCTGCGGTGTCCTTGTCGCCGCGTCCGAGTAGGGTGCGAGTAGCAGCCATAACTTCAGGCGCTGCCAACACTAGGGACGCGAACGTGCAAAGCGTTGCCACTTGACAGTACTCGCAAAATGCTTTGTTCTCGCTCCACTCTTCACGAGCTAGCTCGACATTCGTCACCGCATCTATCAGGATCTTTATACCCATTGCAATTGGTAATATCGGGTTGCGCCTAGCGCGATCCAGACCACCAGCGGAAGCCAGCCAAGCAGTGATGGCGTAAGTAAACACCATTATCGGGCCATCGGGCGAGTTAAATTTGTCGTAAGCGTAGTTAGATGCGTCAACGCGGTCTGCATCAAAAAGCTTTTGTCCGGGAGGATCGGGTAGGTGGCTAACAATCCCGGTTTGGTATAGCGTCACCAGCTGTCCCATCGAACCTCCCAGCATAGACAAGCCGATAATCGCTCGCCGACGGCTCATGTGAGGGTTTTGTCCTTTCCGCAATTCCTGACTTAGTTGTTGTGGCTCCATGAAGCGCAATCCTTTATAACCTATGCGTTGACACGATTGCATCAGCTTGCACGGAGCTTTCCACCGACGAATAGAATACGCAGTATGTATTCTATTTGTCAGCGATCGCGCCCGGAGCTGATAGTCGAATAAATTGTTTACCATTTTCACGAATCGGTTTGATGCGTACCTCTTACGCTGGAGGTACTTCTTCAACGCTGCGTTTGATAGGTTGTGGTATTCAAGGGTACAAACTGGCTTAATATCAGATTCTTTTTCCTCCCACGATTCTCCGTTGGTTTAAGCGGAAACTCCCCTAAGGTAAGAGGTTAGTTAGCAAGCAAACAACTACTATTTAAAAGATTAGAAAATTTAGAAACTTTTATAAGTGTCTTTACCCACAGGGAGGGTTAATTTTATGGTGTCGTCTCAAGCTCAAGCTAAACGCATTTTATTGGTTGATGATCTAGAGGATAATGTATCCCTCCTAGAGGCGATTTTGGCGGAAGAAGGGTATGAGATTGATAGCGCTAGAAATGGTAAGTCAGCGTTAGCCAAGATAGAAGCATCGCCACCGGACTTAATATTGATGGATGCCATGATGCCAGGAATGGATGGCTATGAAGTAACTCGCCGTGTTCGGGAAAATACGAAACTTCCTTTTATTCCGATTCTGATGATTACAGCAAGTGAGAATGCTAGTATCCCTCAAGGATTAGAGCTAGGAGCTAATGACTTCATTCGGAAGCCGATTGATTTTGAGGAGTTAATGGCAAGAATTAAAGCATCTTTACGATTGAAAACCATCGTTAATCCTGCTCAATAATTTCAAGAATTATACAAGTTAGAGAAAAAACAGATAAAACCAAAACTCAAGAAATTGATTCCAGGGTTTTCACTTCTAGCGGCAAGATGACGGTGAAGGTGGAGCCAACTCCAACCTCGGATGCCAGCTCAATTTTGCCTTGCATTAGGTTTACCAGTTGCGCGACAATTGCCAAACCTAAGCCAGTGCTATCGGGTATGCGATCGCTAGTTCCAGCTTGAAAGAAGGGGTCAAAAACCCGCGCCTGGTCTTCTGGAGAAATCCCAACTCCGGTGTCGCTCACTGCAATAGACCAGCGGTTATCAGATAGCATCTGACACGTTAATTGGACACTTCCTGTCTCTGTGTAGCGAATCGCGTTGCTTAGAAGATTCGTGACAATTTGCTGTAATCGCAAAGGGTCTGTTAGCACTTTTTCAGGAGCGCGTGTATCAAAACTATCGGCACTAGCCGAATCACAATCGACCACAATTTGTAGCTCTTTGGCAGCAGCCAAAGGCTCCAACATTTCAACTACATTGTTGATTAAAGAGCGTACATCTATTCGTTCTGGGTGCAGTTCTATTTTCCCTGCTGAATACCGGGAGATTTCCAGGGTATCGTTGATCAGGCGCAGTAAGTGTCTGCTATTGCGTAGCACTCGCTCAATGTGTTCCAGATTCGGGAAATTGTCTTGAACTTCAACATTCTTTCGTGAAGAGCGTAACATCAGCTCCGAGTAGCCAATAATCGAATTCAGAGGATTTTTAAGTTCGTGGGCTAGTTGAGAGAGATTATCCTGATTCGCTTTTACCAAGCGAGTTAGTTCTTGATTGGTTAACTCTACCTGACTTTGCACCTGCTGTAGTTCTTGCAATCGCTCCTCTACATAACTTTTGAAGCATTGGGCGATCGCTTCGTCGATGGTCGCGTCAATCACATTGTAAGCTCGCATCACTTCGGGAACCGTACCCTCTAGTAAATCTGCCTCTAAAGTGGAAAAGATCGTCTGTCGCAGTAGACGATACTCTCGCGCAATTTCTGTAGGAGCGAAACCTTGTTCAGCCCGCAGAACGCCATGATGCAAGCTGTTCTCAACGATGGACTGAATATCGTTTTCCTGCGACTGGCAAAGCACAGTTGCCATCGCCTTTAGCACATCGGGAATATGATTCTGTATAGCTGAGCGGGGTAAATCGTCAGTGCTGGAAATCTGCCTATCCGAACGGATTGCTTCAACCCAGTTTTTGGCGATCGCGTCTATTTTTTCAACGAGCAATTGGCTAAAATCCATTGTGGCAAGAGGCGTGGGGAGGACAGGTCAAAAACCTTCTTGGCATCATTCTACATTGAGCGATCGCGAAGTTTAGTCGGTCGAGTAGACTTTAAAAAATTTTTCCCCAGGTTCAGCACCGCTTTCAGACCTTTGTATTCAAAAGTACAAAGCTGCTTAACATTATGTCCTTTCTATAGGTAGAGGATTAAAGAAATTACTAGGTTTAGTTTAGTCTATGGCTTGTTTTGTAAATTGAACATTTTGATGTATGAATGAATATAAAACTTTTTTTAGAAAACTGTTTTATACTAAAAAAGCTCCCAAGAAATGTCTTGGCAAGCTTTATTAATCCTTTGAGGATGTTTGGAAAGTAGATAATTTTACAAACAACCTCTAAAAAATCTAAACCCACTATCTATGTGAGTCAAAGGCAACTCTAAGAGTTACTCAGACTTTTTGAGCTGAGTATTCCGGATTGTATTGAAATATCCCTCCCAAAATTGCTTCTGAGTTTCGATGGAGAGACGAGCCACTAAAGCCTGGAATTGCAGAGAACTTGTCAGCACTTCTTCCTGAAATTTCAGAGTCTTATCGAAAGTCTCCCGGTAATTTTGCGTGTTGAAACCTTGCATAGTCGGCATGGTAGAATTCCAGCTCTTAAAAATACCACTCTGTAATTCGCTTAACTGCCTGGTAAATTGCTCAAAATTATTTGCCCAATCCATTACTGTTACTCCTTTTACTTTTTTACTTGGATGCTGATTGTCTTGATCCACCATCTTAATCAAATAATAATTGGTAATTAGCTCTAATGGATGATTTATAAATAAAGTAATTTTTTTAAGTTTGTTGTAAATAGAAATTAAAAAGATCGTCTTTTGATTTTTAGCGTGGAAACTTTGCTAAAAATCACTCTATGACAGTTAGATAAGCGGAGAAATATGGGTTGAGTCAGTCCCATAAAGCTATAAAGAACTGATAGCTTTAGCTCGACTTTGTATAAATAATGAAACCTTCCTAAAACTAAGGAAATTAGCCTCAATAAACATCCCGCTTTAAGTTGGTATATCTGGACGACGTGACATTGTAAAAAATAATGAGGATGTATGCAAGAAGCCTATATTGTCTCGGCAGTACGCACGCCGCTTGGTCGGTTTGGAGGTGCCTTAGCGGGTTTTTCCCCAGTAGAATTAGGTGCCCACGTCATGCAAGCGGCGTTGGATCGGGCGGAAGTTTCGGGGGAAGCTTTAGACCTGTATATCTTTGGTAACGTACTCAGGGCGGGACACGGGCAGTCATTACCCCGTCAGGCAGCTTTCAAAACCGGGATTCCCCAGACGGTGAACGGGTATGCAGTGGATATGGTGTGTTCGTCGGGAATGATGAGCGTGATGAACGCCGCCACGGCTATCCGCTCTAGGGAAGCGGAAATGGTACTTGCGGGTGGTATGGAATCCATGTCCCAGACAGGGTTTTTCCTATCGCATCGAGCCAGATGGGGGTATAAAATGCTACTGGGTGCGCCAGAGCAACTCAGCGATATTTTGCTTTACGACGGTCTTACCGATTCCACGACCGGCGAAACGATGGGAGAGCAAGCTGAGCGGCTGGCAGAAGCTTACCAAGTGACGCGGGATGATTTGGACGAAGTAGCGCTATATTCACAAGCTAGGGCAGCGATCGCAACCGAGAACGGCTGGTTCAACAAGGAGATCGCACCAATAAAAATAGAGGGCAAAAAAGGATTGCAACTCGTGGACAAAGATGAGGGAATTCGCCCCGAAACCACCTTGCAGAGCCTTGCCAAGCTAAAGCCTGCTTTTAGGGAAGATGGGGTGTTCACGGCTGGAAACAGCAGTCAGATATCCGATGGAGCCGCAGGTTTAGTTTTGGCAAGCAAAACGGCGGTAGAACGCTATAAGCTCAAACCTATAGCTCGCATCCTTGGGGGAGCGTCGATAGGTGGAGAAACTTGGCGCTTCCCAGAAGTTCCGATTCTGGCAGTCAACAAGCTTTTAGACAAGCTCAAGATGAGAATCTACGACTTTGACTTGTTCGAGAACAACGAGGCTTTTGCTTTAAGCAGCGTGCTGTTCAACCGAAAGCTGGGCATTCCTTACGAGAAGCTGAATGTCTATGGAGGAGCGATCGCGCTGGGGCATCCCATCGGCGCTTCCGGGGCGCGAATCATCGTCACCCTGCTCAACGCCTTGCAGGAGCGAAATGGGCAGATGGGACTGGCATCGGTGTGTCATGGTACTGGTGGCGGGACTGCGATCGCAATTGAGCGGCTTTGATAATTGACACTTCCAAGACATTTAGAGGATGTTTGAACTATCTATGTGACGCTGAAATCTTGGAGATCCCCCCAGTCCCCTTTTTAAGGGAGGGAAATCTTCAAAGTCCTCCTTTTTAAGGAGGATTTAGGAGGATCTCTAACCCATAGCGTTTGGAAAAGCACTTTTCAAACATCCTCTTACAACTTGGAGCCGTAGAATTCTTGGTTCTGTAACCGATCCAGCTTTTTGTGAGCTAAACCAAAACATCTAACCTGGGCTAGGTGGAAGAGAACTGGATTAACGACAAAATCAAGATATTCAAGGTTTTTGTCGCTTGAAATAACCCATTTCCAAAACTAAGGTAATGGTGTTCGTTCGGGTTCTCAAAGCAAGGGGTGAACAACACCTCTAATAGCTCTGTGAGCAATATTTGGGTAACTTGTATTGAGCTACATTACCTCTGCCGTGAAGCGGGTATCAATCAGATTATTTTCCTACAGGATAACAAAGCATGGTTACAACAATAGACGATACAAAGCGGATGGCGATTGGCGAAAGATTGGCAGACCTGAGAGCCTTTCAAAGTTTAATCATCTCTAACGATCAAAAACTCATAGATGCCTGCCCTTATGAAGATGTTCGCGAACGTCTCCAAAATATGCTTTCTGATGACCAGAAAAATCTGGGCATTATAGACACTGTAATCGTTCAATACGGCATTCAATCTGAACCGAGTGCTGCAACCAAGATATTTATTCCGCAGTTTGAGCAAATGATGTCAGGTGATGAGTTTACCTATTATCAGAAACTCATTCACCACGAACTGATGAAGCATGGTCAAGCCATGAGTGGAATCATGATCCACAAAGCCGCTCAGGTTGTAGGGGCTGATATTGAAGTGGCAATTGGGCCTCTGAATACTGTCAACTTCGAGGGTCGCGCTCACCAAGAACAGCTCAAAGGGATGCTCGAACAGGTGGGAGTCCGCGAAATGACGGGTCAAGACGCACATCAGGGACTCTGGGCAAGGGTGCAAGATGCAGTTGCCGCCCTATCGGGTGTAGCTGGTAGCATAACTACCCAAAACACTGACAAGCAAGATATGAATATCCAGACCCTTATCCGGCTGGATCATGAGAAAGTGAATACACTTTTCACTGAAGTTGGAGCGACGAAAGATCCTCAAAAGCTCCAAGAGTATTTCGGGCAAATCTACAAAGATTTATTAACACACGCTCAAGCAGAAGAAGAAGTAGTGTACCCGAAAGTACGTTCGTTCTACGGCGATGACAACACTCAAGAGCTTTACAATGAGCAAGCGCAAATGAAGCAGATGCTCGATGAAATTAAGGCGATTGACCCTGCTAATGCCGACGGGTTCAGATCAAAAATTAAAGACTTGATGGATGTTGTTGGCGACCACATTCGCCAAGAAGAATTTACGATGTTCACGGCAATTGACAGAAATTGCAGCGCTGAGCAGAAAGAGCAAATGGCTACTGAATTCAAAGCTGCTAAGAGCAAGATTCAGCAAGAAATGTCAGCCTAATTGCAATAATTCACGACTCCTATAGCAGTCCTAAATGATTCGTGAAGCCGAGATCCCCGACTTCTCAAAGAAGTCGGGGATCTGAACCGCTGACGCATAACATTGATAAACATTTGTTGGGTTTCACTGTCGCTCAACTACAACTGCAAATATTGGCGCTAAGCGGCGAAGACACTGGAATTAGTAATAGAAATAGGGGTGAAAGTGGCTCATGGTGTCTTTGGGACTGGAAGATAAAGTCGTCTTGGTAACGGGTGGTAGTCGAGGGATAGGAGCCGCTATCGTCAGTCTCTTGGAGGAGCTGGGAGCTAAGGTAGCTTACACCCAGCGCAGTATTAGCTCTACCAATGGTCAGCATGGAGCGATCGCAATCCAAGCTGATGTAACCGACAAGGCAGCGATGGAAGCAGTAGCAGAACAGGTTGAACAGAAACTAGGGTCGATTTATGGAATTGTGGCGAATGCTGGGATTACCCAAGACAACTTTTTTCCCAAACTGACGACCCAAGACTGGGATGCCGTAATTGACACTAACTTGAAAGGAGTTTACTACACCTTGATGCCCGTTATCCCCAAAATGTACGAGCGGAAAGAAGGCTCTGTGGTTTGCATTAGCTCGATTTCGGGTGAACGGGGAAACATCGGTCAAACTAACTACGCCGCAACCAAGGCAGCTGTGATTGGTTTAACCAAGTCCCTCGCTTTAGAAGCGGCTCGTTATGGGGTACGAGTCAACGCTGTATCACCGGGATTTATTGAGACTGATATGGTTAAGTCGGTTCCAGATAAGGTGAAAGAGCGCATTGTGTCCGAGATTCCGCTTCGTCGCTTCGGTAAGCCAGAGGAGGTTGCTTGGGCAGTTGCATTCCTGCTTTCGCCGAGCGCTAGCAGCTACGTTACTGGCGAAGTGGTGAGAGTCAACGGCGCTCATCACACTTGAGGGCAATAGCGATCGCATTGGGTTGAATGCCCATTCAATACTAATAATTAAACTTCATTATTTAGACAGGATTGGAGCCAAGCGTGAAAACCGAAGTTGAAGAGCGGCGAATCAATGTAAGCGGTTTAAGTATCCGCTACTTTAAAGCAGGCGATGATGGTCTACCGTTAGTGCTGCTACATGGAGATAGTGCCAGCGCTCTTGATTGGTCTTGGGTGCTTCCCAAGCTGGGAGCTACCTATCGCGTCTATGCGCCGGACTTTCCCGGTTTTGGTGATAGTGCCAAACCATCCCTTGAGTATACGCCAGAGTTTCTTAAGCAGTTCTTGGTCGATTTTCTGGACGCGCTTGGAATTGAGCGGGCGGTGTTGGTTGGCAACTCCCTAGGCGGTCAGGTTGCATTACGCTTTGCCCTATCCCGTCCCGAACAAGTCGCAGCTTTGGTGCTGGTAGATAGTTCCGGACTTGGTTACGCAGTCACCCCGTTACTGTCCCAGTTAACTTTACCTGGGTATGGGGATGTAGCGATCATTGGGTGCCAAACGCCTCCTGGTGCTAAGATGCGGTCTTGGTTACGAGCGACACTGTTTTTCGCCCATCCCGCGCAGGCTCCCGCGGTGTGGATAGCAGAGCAAGAGCGAATGTCTCAGATGCCTGGTTTTCTTCAAGCTACTCTGACCTCGTTGCGCGCCCAGCTGAATGTATTTGGACAGCATCAAGTGTTTCTCGACTCTCTAGGAGAGTTACCGATGCCGACTCTTGTCGTGTGGGGGACGGAGGATGTGGTTCTCCCGAAAGAGCAAGCTCACGACGCGGTTAGCCGCCTAAAGCAAGGACACCTCGCCTTGATCCCCGATTGCGGTCACTTACCCCATGTCGAACGTCCGGAAATTTTCAGTGCTGAGTTGAGCCAGTTTCTCGCTGGAGTTGGTGCTTAGAAAACTGTCAACCCTGCGGCTGATGTAGGCACGCTTGCTCTGGCTTATTTATTGGGTAGAAGTTGAACTCGTAGATTTCAATTAAATCAAGCATTTCTAGATTGACTTCACCTTATAGGTGAAGAATTTTTAATGAGGACTTTAAGGAGTAGCATTGATGCAACTGAAGCCAATCAATCAGCAGGTCGTTGCAGTCGTGGGAGCGAGCAGCGGCATTGGGCGGGAGACAGCCCTCCAGTTTGCTAAAAAAGGGGCAAAGGTGGTAGTTTCATCTCGCAGTGAGTCGAAGCTAGCGTCCTTGGTAGAAGAGATTCGGGGCTTTGGTGGTGAGGCAACTGCTATCGTCGCCGATGTGACGGTATTCGAGCAGGTCAAAGAGATCGCAGACCGTACCGTAGAGGTGTATGGGCGACTCGATACCTGGGTGCATTGCCCCGCGATTGCTGTTTATGCCGCTTTCGAGAAGACAAAACCAGAAGAGTTCAAGCGCGTCATCGATGTAGGGCTGATCGGGCAGGCATACGGTGCAATGGCAGCCCTCCCCCATCTCAAACGTGAGGGGCGAGGGGCGCTGATCCATCTCTCTTCAGTCTTGGGCAGGCGAAGTCTTCCGCTTCAGAGTTCCTACTGCACGGCAAAGCACGGTATGGAGGGATTCATCGAATCCCTGCGCGTCGAACTGCAACATGAGAAAATACCTATCAGCGTCACGAGTGTCAAACCCGCTGCCGTCAACACACCTCTGTACAACAATGCCCTCACCCGGCTAGGTGTGAAGCCAGCCAGCCTACCGCCTTTCTACGAACCCAGCCTGGTAGCTGACGCGGTTCTCTACGTTGCCGAACATCCAACTCGTGACTTCCTGGTTGGGGATGCGGCTAGAACGCTAGATTTGCTTCAACGGATTTCGCCGGGACTGGTAGATGCCATATTGCAACGGGTTGCCTTCAAACTCCAGCGCACCGACGAGCCAAAGTCAGACGATGCGCCAAGCAATCTTTACGAGTCTATCCCAGCCAATGACAGGGTTAAAGGAGATTTTAGCAACTTAGCGATACCGAGCGTTACCGACTGGCTGGATAAAAATCCCGTTTTCAAGTGGGGTGCCTTGGCAGGTGTTGTTGCACTCGGAGCGGCCCTGTTAACCCTGCCAACAGAAGTCACTCTCCCTCACTAGCTGCTGTTGAGCGTTCGGCATCTTCAGTCTCTTCTTGATAGTCCTTTGCTTCTGCTTCTTCCGACAGCGGCGAAATAATTAGAGGGTTGCTTGCCGAATCGCCTAGATTAACATAGGCATCTGGAGCTGGCATCGATGGTGTATCTGGTGTATCAATGTTTCCAGTGATTTCTAGGTCTATTGGTCTGGTGTCGGGATCTGGGAAGTATAACGTTTATTTCGCTATTGCTTAGTATGATGTAATTATTGAAAAGTTGATTTTGTAGATTGCAATTAGACCAAATGTTCTAGAAAAACTTTACCTTTAGAGGTGAAGTTTTTGGCATAAAAACTTTAAGGAGTTGCATTAAGGCAACTAAAATCAATAAATTAGCTGGTTGTTGCCGTCGTTGGGGCGAGCAGCGGCATCGGGCGCGAGACAGCCCCTCAGTTTGCTCGTCGTGGGGCAGAGCTAGTATGTCTCGGCTCGTAGTGAGTCGAAGCTAACGTCCTTGGTGGACGAGATTCGTACCTCTGGAGGTGAAGCAACGGCTGTGGTAGCGGATGTGTCGGTATTCGAGCAGGTCAAAGCGATCGCAGACCGTACTGTAGAGGTGTACGGGCGGCTCGATACATGGGTAGATTGCCCCGCTATTAGAGCTGATTCGTAAAGAAAAGCTTAAGTGGTCAATCACTTGAGCATAAGGCGGATTAGTGAGCCATAAATCATCGCTTCACGCAAGTGAGTGTACAACTCATAATCCTGGCTCAATCGCCGAAACCGATTAAGCCAGCCGAAGGTACTGTACATTAACGAGCTATTTGTCAGGTAAAAACATTTGTTGTCTTGCTCGAAATACTTGTATTACCAAGCTTGAGCCAGGACACTAGCTGTTTCAATTGGACAAATGAATGTTTAATGTACAATAACCTTAAAAAATGAGAAAACCTTAAGAATTATTTCATCTAGCTTGGGTATGATAAAGTCGGTGTATTTTACTAAGGTTATCAGTCAAAGCCAGGACAGCAAGGGGGATCTGAATCTGATAGGGTAGTTTGCAGACACGCCCTAGCATGTCCTGCTCAATAGATAGTAGTCCAAGCTACAACTTCTCAAAACGGCAAAACTATTTAGGAAACAACATGACACTTTTAACCATTGACACCAAAAACAGTTGTTACGTTATTGACGCTAACGAAATGAACCACCTGCAACAAAATGTTGCTAGTTCTTTTACTTTGGAAAAAGGGACTTTTGATATAAAAATTACCAGTGGTCGCTATAGTTATGCTCAGAGTGAAACTGAAGGCGAACCTTTGGTTGTACTTTGGATATATGGGATTGATGGGAGTACATTTATTAATAAAAACACAGGCGATGAAACAGGTGCAACTTGGACAACTTTAAACGGATATAACAAGAAGTTGCAGTTGGAAGTCAAAGAGCGAACTGTTGTCTGTGCTTTGTTCTTTGATGTGAATAATAAGGGCAACAAAGGAGAGGTTAAGCTTTTAGTTAGCGGCAATAAAGCATTCTTCAATCCTCAAACTATAACAGTTGATAGTAAGAGAAACTGTTATCCTCTTGATGAAAAAGTTTTATCCGAACTGAAACAAGCCAATTCCAATTTTATTGAATTGAAACCCGGCAATTACAAGATAAAAATTCGTGAGAGCAACGCTACTTATTGGTCTTCTTCGCAAAAATTTCAATTAGAACCTTGGGCTTTGCTATGGATTAAGGATGGAAAATTTGTTTCTAATCTTACGGGTCTTGAAGTTGAAGAAACTTGGTGTTCGCTCAACGGTTTACAAGACGAATTCATTTTAGAAGTCAAAGAAAAAACCACTATTTTAGGATTTTTCTTTGATACCTACAAAGAAGATAACAAAGGACAAGTTGTTCTAGAAATTAGCACAGTGAGTAAGGCTGTAGTAGACGAAGGCTATAACAAGCAGCCGAAACCGCCAGTAACAGGAGTGCCAGACGGTAATGTAGATGAAGGCAATGTCACTGTTGTAAGCACTGGTGGTAGAACTAGCACTGGAGGAACAGGTTCTACTATCAGTAGTGGAGGAGGTCGCTTCAGCGGAGAGAATGCTTTCAGCTTCAGTTTCGATCAAGAGCAAATGGAGCAAATGTGGCAAGAGCTGGCACCCAGGTTTGAAAGCTCAGTAAGCATAACGGAGCAAAAAGACGAAAATAAACAAGCCTACTGGGAAGGTCTTGAAAAATCGATACTCAAAGGCTATCAAAGCCAAGCTAAGACACTTGCTATGCAGGTAGCACGGCTTGAGTTCATGATGAAGACTCTCATACAACAAACTGAGGTAAATTTTGACCAAAGCTTCCAAGGTTGGTCTAATTACTTTAATAAAAATCTCAATGACCTGTTTATTACCCGAATTCCCCGAATAGTTAATGACCAGGTTCATCTGGCAATTACTGAACAAACCCAAGAAATTAAAAATTTAGTGATTCAACAGATCCAAACAGAACTTAATGAGCGTGTTGAGTCTGTCGTCAATCTGAAAATTACTAATCAAGCTCAAGAAATTAAGACTTCAGTCATTCAGCAAATGCAAACAGAACTGGAGCAGCGCATTGAAAACGTCGTCAATGTCAAAATTGCTAATCAATCTCAAGAGATTAACACTCAAGTCATTAACCAGATATCAAATGACATTGACCAGCGCATTGATAATGCAGTTAATGTGAAAATTGCTAATCAATCTCAACAGATCAGTAATCAAGTAATTCAGCAGATACAAAACGACATCGATCAGCGCGTTGATAATGTCGTAACCCTAAAAATTTCCGATCAAACCCAGAATGTTAAAAATCTGGTGATTCAGCAAATGCAAAGCTACATTGAGCAACGTATTGACAATGTAGTTAACCTCAAAATTGCTAATCAAGCCCAAGAGATTAATACTCAAGTTAGTCAGCAGATACGTAGCGACATCGATCAGCGTATTGATGCGGTAGTTAACCTCAAGATTGCTAATCACACGCCGAACATTAAGAGCCTGGTAGTCCAACAGATTGAAGCTGATTTCGATCAACGTATTAAGTCTGTAGTTAACCAATCTACAGGTAACAGTGTTCAGTTAGTTGTTAATAATGTTACGAACGAGCTTGATAATCGCATCAATGTCAGCTTAGACAATAAAATTGTCAACTTCCGCAATGAAGTATCTACGCTCGTTAAGAATGAGGTTAACCAAAACTTCACAGAATCTCTCAAAACAACGATTCTATCAGATATCAAAAAACAGCAGTTCTACATTGATATGCAGTCAATTAAAGCTGAGGTGGAGAACTTCTACGCCCGTTTAGGACAGTTTGAGAGTCAGTTATATTTTCGTATTGAACAGGGTGATACCCAACTTTATAATTGGACTCTCGAACAACTTATTGCCCTTCAAGGTTGCTTAACCGACCGCCAAGCTCTGGTTGAGATTTTTGAGGTCTTCGCCAGTAACCTTAAAGACCAACTAAATGGTGCTGAATGTGTTGATCCTAATCGGTTTACCCCTTGGGTAAGAAGAACTTCGCAAGCACAAATTGATCCTCAGCAGCCTCAGCAACTGCCAAACGCTTAATTATCCCCACTACCGCTCCCTACCGCTCCCTTCAGCAGGACGCGGTAGGGAAAAAGTGTATAAAAGCTCACCTTTGAGCTTTGTCTAGTCAGGTGCAAGATCTGAGTTTTAGTGTTCTTCAAATCAATAAAGTACAGATTGTTTGTAGGGGCGGACGGCTGTGCGCCCTTATCGCTCTTGTGTAACTCTGGGTGGAGGATAATGAGCTAAAACAGCTCAAAGCTAGAACCCGTCTATGACAAAGCCACGTCTAGCCAAGGCAACAGTGCAATTTGTGGATGATTACTGCCAATGGTTAAAACCATTGAGATAGAGAGCTGATATCAAAGCCTTGAAAATTTAACAGCATCCTGCTCCAAGTTGGCAGTGCTACTTAAGAGCTGATTCGTAAAGAAAATCTAAACAGCTTTCGGACTAATGTTCGTCAGGTTCTAGGCTAAATCAAACCTAATTCTATGAGTGCCGATGAGTCGCCTGCCTGAGATTGCCAATCCTCAACGGAAACCCTATGCGAGCGGCCTGAGTGATACGGAGTGGGAAGTGCTTAAGCCTCTGTTTCCAGCACCTTAGCAGGTGTTGTTGCACTCGGAGCGATCGCCCTTTTTCACCAGCCAATAGAAGTCACTCCCCCTCACTAGCTGCTGTTGAGCGTTCGGCATCTTCCGCCTCTTCCTGATAGTCCTTTGCTTCTGCTTCTTCTGACAGCGGCGAAATAATTAGCGGGTTGCTTGCCGAATCGCCTAGATTAACATAGGCATCTGGAGCTGGCATCGATGGTGTATCTGGTGTATCAATGTTTCCAGTGATTTCTAGGTCTATTGGCCTGGTGTCGGGATCTGGGGTTGCCATAAACTGCTCTTAGTAGGATTAATCTAGATTGATAATTTTTTTCTGGGAGTTCCCTGATTGCAAGGGTTCACTGGAATCTCACAGAAAATGCGATCGCGCTCCAGACAATACTCAATGCTCCGGATAATCTTCCGCAGACATGGGGTCTAACTCCCATCGACCAGCGTCGCGGGACTCCAAAATCTCGTTTGTCTGAAGAGATACGCCGTCGTCATAATCAAGCCCAACAGCAACTCCGAGTTCGTCAACAACATTCTGATCGGGAGTCGCAACAGTTCCCCCTACTGCTTCGTCACCAACCGCTTCCGCCTGATCCCAACGAGCATCAATATCACCGCCGGTTAGTTCTGGGCCAGCCGATGTGTACTCCTCCATGCGATCGCGCATGGTTCGTCCGCCAATTTCTAGCCCCGGCTCTACCGCAACACCCGTTCCCAAGGATTCAGTAATTGCCTGAGGTAAATCTGAAATAATGGGTTCGCCAGTATCTTCTACGGGTATATCTGAAACCAGGTCAGTATCTTCGATGGGTACATCTGAAAGATTGCCTTGATCTCTTATCTTGGTTTCGTTGTCTGCTTTCCTAGTTTTATCAGCCATAATGCTTTATGTGAATCCTGCGAATGCCTATAAATGCAACATATCTAAAGATGAGATTACCTAGAATCCGCAAATAGGATGAAAATTTATTAATTTCCTGAATAAAAAACTCAATTTTTAGCGCCAGCTAAAGCTCTTTGTATCTACGAACACTTACTAGCTTAATAATAAACCCTGCTTTGGGTAGAAATTGGCTGAAAGCATAGTAATTATTCTCTTTAAAAACACACAAATTTGTCTGAATAGTTATAAATAGATTCAGCAAGCGATCGCGGCTTCCAATATGCCCCTTTTAACTGATGAGGAATAAAGCAAGATCCTAATTTTTGATTTTTACAATATCCAGAGCGCTTTTAGCCATGCTTAAGTACAATGTTTATTACGCTATCGCTTAGTATGATGTAATTATTGAAAAGTTGATTTTGTAGATTGCAATTAGACCAAACGTTCTAGAAAAACTTTACCTTTAGAGGTAAATTTTTTAGCATAAAAACTTTAAGGAGTAGCATTAATGCAACTAAAACCAATCAATCAGCAGGTTGTTGCCGTCGTTGGAGCAAGTAGCGGCATCGGGCGCGAGACAGCCCTTGAGTTTGCCAAGAAAGGGGCAAAGTTAGTTGTTTCGGCTCGTAGTGAGTCGAAGCTAGCATCCTTGGTGGACGAAATTCACAGCCTTGGTGGTGAAGCAACGGCTGTGGTAGCTGATGTGTCGGTATTCGAGCAGGTCAAAGCGATCGCAGATCGTACCGTCGAAGTCTACGGACGACTCGATACGTGGGTACACGGCCCTGCTGTCGGCATCTTTGCCACCTTCGACAACACCACACCAGAAGAGTTTAAGCGCGTCATTGACGTTAGCTTGATGGGGCAAGTATACGGTGCGATGGCGGCGCTACCCCATCTCAAGCGTGAGGGACGGGGGGCGCTAATCCACATCTCCTCAATGGAGGGCTTGCGAAGTCTGCCTTACCAAAGTGCATACTCCGCAGCAAAGCATGGGATTGAGGGATTCCTCGAAGCAATGCGCGTCGAGCTGCAACATGAGGGCATCCCCATCAGCGTAACGAGTGTGAAACCAGCGGTCATCAATACACCCTTCTGGAATAATGGTCTCACCAAGCTAGGCGTGAAGCCGTCAGGGATACCGCCCTACTACGACCCCAGGCTGGTCGTAGATGCGATCCTCTACGTTGCCGAACATCCAACTCGTGACTTCTTGGTTGGGGATGCAGCTAGAGCGCTAAATGCACTACAGCGGCTCTCGCCGGAACTGGTGGATTCTTTGTTGCTGCTGGTTGGTTTCCAAGCCCAACGCACCAACGAGCCGAAGTCCCCAGACGATCGGAACAACCTTTATGAGCCTGTTCCCGGCGATACTAGAGTTGATGGAGATTTTAGCAATTTGGTGATACCGAGCGTTTCTGACTGGCTGGCTAAAAATCCCGCTCTCCAGTTAGGCGCGATCGCTAGTACCGCTGCGTTGGCATTCCTGGCAACACAAGTCTTCAAAGAAGA
The DNA here is from genome assembly GCF_039962115.1 of Funiculus sociatus GB2-C1. Taxonomy (NCBI): domain Bacteria; kingdom Bacillati; phylum Cyanobacteriota; class Cyanophyceae; order Coleofasciculales; family Coleofasciculaceae; genus Funiculus; species Funiculus sociatus. The sequence goes on from NZ_JAMPKJ010000065.1 coordinate 23,909, forward strand.
GTAAATTTAGGACGTATACCTGGATTTCTGGGTTTTTATCTGACTCAAAAATCCAGCCTCTGTCAAGCTAATAATCAGCTTTCTAGCTATTTACCCAGAGGGTCGCCTGTCGCCCCCTCTGGGTTTCTGCCAAATATTAAAGTAACAAAAACTCAGAAAATTCAAGGGTTTAACGTTCCTGGGAAATGTCAGCGATCGCTCAAAGTATCTTCACCAATTGAATCAGTCTTTGTGGCACTCCCACAGCTAAAAGCGATCGCATTTGAGCCGACAAGCACACCCAAAAAATAACTTTGGTAGCTGATAACTCTTTCAGTTAGGCAAAACGTCCCTACAATCGGCTACCAAAGGGTTACTCAGGCGGCGCTTATCTTGGATAACGCTCCACCATTCCCAAAACAGGCGTTACTTCCGATTCTGCCACTTTTGAAACTAAAAATCCCTCCGCATAAATCTGGGGATTCACTTCTGCGATTTGGGTATAAGATTGGCGAACCTGAGCATTAACTGCAACAGTTTTTACATCGTACATTTGCATAGCCATCTTGGGGTATACGCCAAAACCGATAATCAGCACCAGAAAGCAGACAGCGATAAACACTTCACGAGGTCTAGCATCGGTAAATTCTGCATCTATAGGCAAGGTACAGTTTGTACCAAAGCAAACTGGCTCCTGATTTCCCTGACTCTGCAAATCTACATCAGTAATGTCGCAGGTAGGTGCAATGTCGCAGGTAGGTACTTCACCAGAATTGTAAAATACCTGTCGCAGCATCGAAAGTAGATAAATCGGAGTCAGGATGACACCCACGGCGGCTAGAAAGACTGTCACGGTGCGGAAAGTTGAGCTGTAGATATCGCTAGTCGTCACACCGACGAAAACCGCAAGTTCGCTAGCAAAGCCACTCATCCCCGGTAGAGCCAACGATGCCATCACACCCATTGTAAACAGGGCAAACACAGTCGGCATTGCCTGAGCAATCCCGCCCATTTCTTTCATCGACATCGTGTGAGTGCGATCGTAAGTCACCCCGGCTAAAAAGAATAGTAATGATGCAATTAAACCGTGAGATATCATTTGCAGCATTGCGCCGTTGATTCCCAAGTCAGTAAACGACGCAATCCCCAACAGGACAAATCCCATGTGAGAAACCGACGAATACGCGAGGCGACGCTTCATATTCGTTTGGGCAAAGGAGTTAAACGCACCGTAGATAATATTGACAACGCCCAGAATCGCTAAAACAGGTGCAAAGTAAACGTGTGCATCCGAAAGAAGTCCTAAATTTAGGCGAATCAACCCATATCCGCCCATCTTCAGCAGTACGCCCGCTAATACCATCGATACGGGAGAGGATGCCTCGCCGTGTGCATCCGGTAGCCAGGTGTGCAGGGGGAAAACAGCTAGTTTGACACCAAAGGCAACTAGCAATCCTGCATAAAGCAGCAGTTCTAAAGTAAGGGGGTAATCCTTCAAGCCGAGTTCGACCATATCGAAGGTCAGATTGTCGCCGTAGAATGCCATCCCCAGACCAGCGACCAAAATAAAAATAGAAGCGGCGGCGGTATATAGTAAGAACTTCATCGCGGCGTACTGACGCTTCTGACCTCCCCAAATCGAGACGAGTAGGTAGACGGGAATTAGTTCTACTTCCCACATAATGAACAGCAGCAGCACGTCTTGGGCGACGAATACCCCTACCTGTGCGGAATACAGCACCAGCATCAGGAAATAGAAGAGGTGGGGTTTGAGATTGACTTGCCACGCCGCAAATATTGAGAGTGTCGTCACTAATCCTGCCAGAAGCACAAGCGGGGCTGAAACTCCATCAATCGAAACTGCCCAGTTCAAGCCTAACTGAGGCAGCCAGGTATATTTCTCTACGAGTTGAAAAGTGGCGCTAGTTGGATCGTAATGCTTCCAAAAGACGTAGCACATCAATACAAAGTCTGCGATCCCCACACCCAGCGCATACCACCGCACGCGCTTACCGTCTTTATCAGGCAGAAAAGGAATAAGCAGTGCAGCAACGAGTGGGAGCAGGATAATCGCGCTAAGCCAGGGAAATTGATCCGCTATCATGGCACTAGGAAAAAATACTTATTTGTCTATGTGATTATCTTATTAAACTTTGTAAACACTTATTCATAAATATTTCTTGTAGATCACTATAGATGGATCTATAGGTAGTTGAGCCACTTCAGCGTCTGGTATGGGCTGGCAGCAGAAGAGAATGCGATCGCTTTTGCTAGAGGATAGGCGCGACGCGATAGCGAAGCGCCGACCTGTCGGTTCGCTCTTTTCTCGTGGAGTCTAACTGGGAAGATGCGATCGCCTATTTACCTTTAACTACACCTTCACAGATTTTTGGCTTTGTCAACCATGTCAGTGTTTCTCTCTGTTCCATGCAAGCCTATGACCTTTAGTTAGAATCTAAGGTAAACCAGGATGAAGCTAGGAGATATTGTTAGCCGTCTTGTCATCGACCCCCGCAAGTTGAGGGACTACGCGCTTAATCCTGACAACCCTATCGGCGGCGACAAAGCAGTAATGTTTCAGCGTCATTTAGGTTTTACCAAAGATAATTATGAGCCTCTGCTAGAACAAATTTCGGCACAAGCGCTTGAGGCTGAAGCAATTTTAGGACAAACTGACGAACATGGGCAACGTTATCGAGTTGATTTAGAGATTATTGGAACCGAAGGACAGCAAGAAATTGTGCGTACAGGTTGGATAGTAGAACCAGGTAGTGATGCAGCGAGATTGGTAACGCTTTTTGTGCGGAGGCGAAGATGATTGAACCAGAATTATTTGATGTGATAGAACTGCTGGTTAATCTGCCTGAGTATAATCTTGAGACGGGAGTGCGAGGAGCAATTGTAGATTGTTATGCTGATGGTAAATATGAGGTAGAGTTTACTAACGAAGAAGGGGAAACAGAGGTTCTTTGTCCACTATCATCTAATCAATTTATTGTGGTTTGGAAAGCTAAAACCGAGAGTTGGTTATCAGTAGCAGAACAGATTGTAGCTGCAATCGGGAATTTGTCTGAGGAACGTAAACGAGAAGTTTTAGATTTTACTCGTGCTTTGTATAAAAAGTAATTATTTTGAGAATGCGATCGCCTGTTTTGGCTGGAATATAAAGAGCGCGATCGCCCTTGGCGCACACGTCGCGATCGCATCCATCAACCCTTGCAAGAGAACCTCAAATATGAGTCCTGATGACCAAACTGGCCCTTTAAGTACGAATTCTGATGAACAAGATTTCGGCTTCAACGAAGATTCAGAGGATGATTTTATTGAAGTAGAGGCTTTTGGTCATCGTTTCCTTACCTTGCGGGGGAATGGCGAAGACCTCATTACTTTAGAACGAGAAGGCGCAATTTATAGCCATCTTTGGGATGAAGCGTCACAAACATTTAGGTATTATCGTATTCGCTTCCTTCCCTCAGAAATATTTCAATATGTCGAGGCGCATGTTGCACAGCAACAGTTTTATAAGGCACAAGCCGATGGTGCTAGTTTTTCTGAAGCAGTTCAAGCAATTCAAAATCCAAAAATCCGACAACGAGTAGTTTCCTATGGAAATTACGGTCGTGATGTTGAATATATACGGGGTTGTATCGCCAGTTTCTGTCCACCAGAGATTGAAGAACTTGCTTGTGGAGGGCGGCCCGATCGCTATGAGTTGCTGCCAAACCTTAATCAAATTGATAAAAGCAGCCTTCTAATTAAGATCATAGATAATTTTCGTGTTGTTGCTCGGTTGCTTGCAAAACGAGGGCATGCTCGTTCCCCATTCGTTGTGGACAACGAATACGATGTGCAGGATCTTTTATTTGCTTGTGTTCGCTCTATATTTGATGATGCACGAACTGAAGAATGGACACCAAAACATGCTGGTACATCAAAGCGAGTGGATATTGTTATCCCTTCAGCGGACACTTTAATTGAAACTAAATTTGTACGGTCAAGTTCTCATGCTAAGACTGTGATAGACGAGATAAAAATTGATATTGAGAGCTATCACAACCATACCCACTGCAAAACTCTACTTGTTCTAATTTATGATCCAAAAGTGTTGATTATTGATCCAACAGCTTTAGAAAATGACTTGTCTGGTCGTCGAACTAAGGCTAGATCGACATTCAATGTTCAGGTTATGGTTCGACGCTAGTTGTAAAGCTACCTAACGCTCCGTTGAAGCGGTAGTCGAAAGCTCCTTGTGTTCAACTAAATTTTGTTTGCCCCGCTCAACTGGACTGTTAAGTAATAAAAATACTTTGATCGAATAGCTGTCTGATGGGCGATCAGCCTCACCATTACTATTAGAGCTAGTCGCTTAAGCGGAATAGCCCTAAACTAAAGTTTGGGCTAAAAGCTAAAACCCGTTTCAACGGGTTCAAACCTCACCCAGTAAGCTTTGACTTTCTTAAGCTTTGAACGGGAAATTTATTTCCAGGCTCGTTGCCTGAGTGCCATTCCTATTAAGCGAGTCGTTCTGGAAGGGGTTTGAGAGGATAAACTTTCCAGAAGAAGGCATCTGCTGCGTGTTGGTCGCCGGGAAAGTTCACAGCTTCGACAATGCGATCGCCTTCAATTTTGAACAACAATGCCCAAAGCTGATCGATATTGTCCCGTTCCATGTTGCTCCAGCCTCGATGAACATCGACAACATAGGAGTCATTACCGCCTAAAAATAAAACCTCAGCCCGAAACTTGGCTAAGCCAAGCTGTTGGAAGAAGGCTAAAACTTCATTTACACCTCGCTTGGTTCCAGCTAGTGGGTGATGTCCGGGAATTGTCCAAGCAATATTCGGAGCAAAAATTTGCCGAACGGTTCCTAAGTCGCCCTTACCGTATGCCTCGTAGTAACGTTTAATAATTGCAACATTGGGATGTTCGGTAGAGCTAGTTTCTGCTGAAGCTTTCTGTCCGAATAAACCTTGACTACCTAACAGAAAAGAGAAACTAGCAATAGCTCCTGTACTCAAGAATTCTTTTCGAGTTTGTCGGTTCAACATTCAAGCTCCTGAATCATTATTACTCATATAGCAATCCTATTTGTGTTGTGAGCCAGCCTTCCAGATTCCCGACTTCTCTCTTGAAGTCGGGGATCTCGCCTTCACGAATCATTGAGGACTGCTATAGTTTGGCCCCTCCATCTACATGCAGTACCGTACCAGTGATATAGCTATTACTCATCAAGAAAAGTACGGCGTGAGCGATATCTTCTGGGCGACCAATACGCTTTAGTGGAAGCGATGCGGCAATGACATTTAAGTTCTCTTGCTTGTTATCACCCATTGCATCATCAAGCATGGGAGTATCTACATATCCAGCGCTTATAGTGTTGACGCGGATAGGAGCAAATTCAACCGCCAGGGTTCTGGCAAGCGCTTCAACGGCAGCACCGGAAGCAGCCGCAGATGAGCCTCCCGCATATCCTTTCCAACTTGCCATGCCGGAAATAAATGAGATCGAGCCGTTCTCTTTCATCCGAGGAACAGCATATTTAGCTGCGAAGTACGAACCCCAATATTTGCCGTCAAACGACGATTTCAGTGCCGCATCATTATCGTCTGATAACTTGCTAAAAACTGCTTGGGCTGCTGTCACAAACAGATGATCTAATTGTCCAACTTCTGAAAAAAACGCTTTGATAGAACTTTCATCTGATGAATCAAGCGGTATCGCTTTTACGTTATCGCCAATCTGTAACTTTGCTCGTTCCAATTTGTCCTTGGAGCGGCTTCCGATGACAACATTCGCACCAGCTTGGCGTGCTGCTATGGCAGTAGCCAGCCCAATACCTGAGCTACCACCGATAACAACGATTGTTTGCTCTGTCAAACTCATTTATACCGCCTAGAGGTCCTGTTATCTGATACGATTATCTATCCTTTTGTAGTCTTTCCAAACCTACTTGGTGAGGTAGCCACCTGTTACGTCAATGTCAGTACCAATAATGCAGGTGGGGTCAGCGGAGGAGAGCCACAAAACGGTTTTTGCAATCTCTTCTGGAGCCACTAGCCGCTTGAGCGGGTATTCGTTGGCAATTTGTTCTTCGGAAAGCTTCCAAGCAGCCATTGCCCTTCGCAGCATTGGTGTATCCACTGCACCAGGCGAGATGGAATTAATGCGGATGTTTTTGTCTGCATACTCCAAAGCTGCAACTTTAGTTAAGGATGCGATCGCGTGTTTGCTGGCACTGTAGGGTGCGATGGTTGCAAAGCCGACATGGCTGGAAACGGAAGCATTGTTGATAATTGCACCACTCCCCTGCTTGAGCATAACGGGAAGTTCATATTTCATAGATAAGAAAGTACCTGTTGCATTGGTCGTCATCACATTCATCCAGTCTTCTAAGGACTGTTCGGCAACAGTATTCGGAGAACTCTCAATTCCAGCATTATTGAAAGCAATGTCAATCCGACCATATTTCTGAACGCAAGTATCAATAAATGCTTTAATTTCCTCTTCCTTGCGGACATCTACTTTCTGATAGCTAGCTTTACCGCCTTGAGCGTTAATTTCTTGGGCAACCTTCTCCCCAAGTGCTTCCCGCCGACCGCAAAAGTGAACAGCGGCCCCTTCCTTAGCAAACGCCCGTGCGGTTGCTTCCCCAATTCCTGATGTGGCACCAGTAATTACAACGACTTTGCCTGCAAATCTTCCCTCTGGTTTAGCGGAAACTTGCTGTGCGACGGCAGACTGTGGCGTATTTGCATCAACCCGTCCGCCAACCGTCATTGCAGCAACACCTGCCAAGCCTGCGCCACCGTAAAGCATTATGCGACGGCGACTGACCCCTATAGTTTTCTCACGACGAGGGGTTTTGACATCACTAGAGGCGTTGTGTTCAAAATCGTTTGTCATTTTTGCTTTCCCTAGCTTTGCTTTAAGGCTGCAATTGGCTCTTGTATTATCCAAAGCTTAGAAAAGATAAAATGTACATTCATGACCGATTCTTGCTGTCGTTTATGCTAATCTTGCTTTTCTGCGTGCTGCAATAGCATTAAAGACTATCCCGATAGCCTTTAGGTGTTGTACCTGTGGCTTTACGAAATTGGGCAGTAAAGTGGCTTTGATTAGAGAAACCAACCCGATATGCCACTTCAGCAACGGGAAGATGGGTTACAGACAACAAGATTTTTGCTCGTTCCATCCGCCGATGAGTAATGTAGCGATGCGGCGGTTGACCTGTGGCAGTTTTAAAAGCACGAGCAAAGTGAAAGGGACTTATATGCACAACACTAGCCAAGTCTGCAATGCTCAAATTTTCAGCCAGATGTTCTTCAATAAAATCTTTGACTAGGCTCAACCTGGGGGTGTCAAGCGCTCCATCTTGTAGAGCTGGCGAAATCCGTGTCCCGCTATAATTTCGTAGAAGATGAACCGCTAATAGGTTGGTCAGGGACTCAGTATAAAGTTTCCCAGCTAAACCGCCGTTGAGCATTTCGGACTTGAACAACTGCGCCAAATGCAGGATGGTCGGGTCTGCAAACATGACGCGGTAATCAATTTCAACATTGCTAGACAAAGAACTTTCTGCTGCTATTCGGCTCAGCAAGTTTGCGTCTAGCATCATGTGAACGCACTCACTCGGTCGCTGTGAGTGTAACCAAACAAACTCGCACGATGAGTAGAGGAAAACACTTCCGGGATGCAGCGATGTTGTTTGGCTTGAACCTCCATCAACACACCACGTCACGCGCTCGTGGGGAGCAAAGGCGACACCGACAAGGTGTTTGGGCATCGTCTTATCGTTCTCACCAGGTGGTGTCAGGGAATACTCGACTGTGATGCTATCCCATTCGGCTTTGAGGCTAGACCCTACTTCAGGTTTCAATCCGGGCATGATTTTTACCTCTGCTGATAGGCTGAGAGCAGGGATTCCTGTCAGGAACGCAAGCGTAGCGAAGGCGAAGTGAAAGCGAGCGGATCGGGTTTGCTTTTGATACGAAGCAGTATCCTCAATTCAAAGTCAGCGTGTCAAGAGGCGCTTCTTTGGCTAACAGAGAAAAGTTCGTGTTTTAACCTAAGACATGAACGATAGGCGATCGCGCTATCTGACCTTGACTCCATAGAGAAAGATGGGATTATTTCTTTGATTCTTAGGATATATTCTTGAAATATGCCACTTTGTTGTAAATTCGCTTACACTCTATCCTATTTGCTCATTCCGAGAAATTTTTATGGAAACTGTAGCGTCAATTTTGCATAAATCGGAGGGAGAAATTAGTTTTCTCGTTGATGATGTCCAGGTATGTCAAGATATCATTCCCGTTAGCGGAGTTTGGACTAAATTTGAAGAGCGATTAGGTTCTCCATTATTGGCATTTAGCCACAGTAAATCATTTGAAGTCATTCAGGAATCAGGAAATCATCCCCTAGTCACTGCTGTTCATATTGCCCACAGCGAACATCGACCCTTGTTGCTGACTCCAGATGCAATTTGGCTGACGATTGCCCAAGGGTTTGCACAACACATCAATAATAATGCGGAAAAGTTGCGATCGCGTTTTGTGGGTCATTCAGGCAAGCTGGAGTTAAAGATTGAGACCCAAAAACTCGCTCAACCGAGTGACTGGGCTGAAGTGATTGAACAATGGTCAGAACGCATTCGTCACAATGTTAAGCCCGATATTCACTCACTAATGGTGTGCAACTTCAGCACCACTACATCCATCATTCAAACTGCAAGTCAGGTGGTGATGATGGAGGCATTTCAGCAGTATTTTGATTATATGCTCTATGCCATTTGCGGCATTCCTTGGATTGCGGTGCGCGGAACAGAAGCAGACTGGCGCAGTATCCGGGGGCGGGTTGAAGCGATCGCTGCTTACGATCTGGGTTGGTGGACAGAACGGCTGTTGCCAATTTGTGATGCTTTGATTGACACCGTTGCTGGTAGACCGACCCTGAAATTTTGGCAGCAGATTTATAGCGTTTCCTAGTCTGCTGAGGTACAGTAACAGCAGTGTGTAAACCAATTTTGGATGTCCTTCAAGGAGAGCTTATTAAATGCTTCCTCTATGGCTTTGGCTAAGTCAGG
>NZ_JAMPKJ010000066.1 GCF_039962115.1 Funiculus sociatus GB2-C1
CTCGTTAAGCTGTTATCCAGGGCATAAGATAGCCAACACTCAAAGAACAGACGACTGTTCAACACTGGATAATCATTTTTTGGTAGTCTTCTGAGGATATCTTTGACAATCTTCGGGAAGGAATTTATAATCATTATCAATAGATATATTTAGATTGATAGTCCAAAATATAACAGATTTTGGGCTATTTTTATTGAGGCTTTCTTAACATTCAACATTACTGGTCTGGATGCTGTTAAACTTGTGCGCGAACAAGCGCAAAAAAAAGGGTTACAAATATTAGTATATATTGCGCCAAATATTACAACTTGCATAGCTGATAACCACCGCTTGGAACAGATTTTGGTAAACCTGCTGTCTAATGCAGTGAAATTTACAGAAGCTGGTTCAGTAACGCTTAAGGTAGAAAAAACCGCAGACACCATCTTATTTTCAGTGATTGACACTGGTATTGGGCTTAGCGAAGCCCAGCAAACTATCCTCTTTGAAGCGTTCCAGCAGCTAGATAGCGGACTGAATCGCCAATATGAAGGAACTGGTTTAGGTTTGGCTCTATGCCGCAAACTGGCATTACTACACGGTGGCGAAATTACAGTAAAGTCAAAACTCTTAAGCGTCTCCTGCTTTACATTACACCTGCCAATACAGCCCCTAGATTCATCAAAAACCACCCAAAATTCGCTACCGTAAAAAAGTAACTCTCATGCAGCATTCTCTTCCTGTGTGTAGTTTCTTGCCTGGAGCGGTTCAATTTTTTTTTTAACTAACCATGATTGATCAAAAACTTGAGCAACTGAAAACCTTATTTGCAGAAATGGAAATGGCTCTGATTGCCTATTCCGGAGGCGTCGATAGCACCTTAGTTGCCAAGATTGCACATGACGTTTTAGGCGATCGCGCCTTAGCCGTAACCGCCGTTTCTCCTTCTCTTCTTCCAGAAGAACTAGAAGATGCTCGTATCCAAGCAGCAGCAATTGGAATTGCCCATAAAGTCGTGCAAACTCACGAAATGGACAACCCCAACTACACCTCGAATCCTGTCAATCGCTGCTATTTCTGCAAAAGCGAACTGCACGACACCCTGAAACCGTTAGCCCTTGAACTCGGTTATCCCTACGTCGTGGATGGTGTCAACGCCGACGATTTAGGAGATTATAGACCAGGAATTCAGGCGGCGAAAGAACGAGGAGCGCGATCGCCCTTAGCAGAACTCACAATAAGCAAAGCCGAAGTACGACAAATCTCCAAACAATTAGGACTTTCCTGGTGGGATAAACCTGCCCAACCCTGTCTGAGTTCCCGCTTCCCCTACGGCGAAGAAATCACCGTCAGCAAACTGCAACGAGTCGGAAGAGCCGAAATTTATCTGCGTAAGCTAGGTTTATCTAATCTCCGAGTCCGTTCCGATGGCGATACGGCCAAAATTGAGTTATCACCAGAGCAAATCAAAGAATTTGTCTTAACCACTGATTTACCAACTCTAGTTTCTGCCTTTCAGGAATTCGGCTTTATCTACGTCACCCTCGATTTAGAAGGCTACCGCAGCGGCAAATTAAATCAAGTTTTGTTGCAGAAAGTTTAACGTCGTCAATGCGTCTTGAACCTCCCAAGCCGCTAAACCTAACTTTCTCTCGTTAAGAGTCAGAGACTCTTAACGAGAACTTGGCAGAACCTCTAGTTGTGAAGGTCGAGACTCTACCTTGAAGGGGAGCATTCCCAGTCTCTAGCTTTTAACAAGTCAAGGAAACTATTGGGTAGCTACTAAATAAAATCGCGCTAAAAAAACATATGGGATTAAAGCTTGAAAGTGTCATTCCTTGGGGACGTTCATTAAAAGAATACATTGGGATGTTTCATCTAACTCCTGACGACCTCCAGAGGACAATTCTTGATTGTGCTGGTGGCCCTGCCAGCTTTAATATTGAGATGACACGCCAAGGGTACAAAGTTATATCTTGCGATCCCGTCTATCAGTTTACCGCCAGTGAAATTCAACAGCGTATCCAAGAAACCTACCAAAAAGTTATAGACGGCGTTCAATCCAACCTCGACAGATACGTTTGGCAGAATATCCAGTCACCAGAAGAAATGGGAAAAATTCGGATGTCAGCCATGCAGCAATTTCTCGAAGACTTGCCCTTAGGCATTCAACAAAAGCGATACATACCCGCTGAATTACCTGTTTTGCCCTTCAACACCAATCAATTTGATTTAGCCTTGTGCGGTCATTTCTTATTCACCTATTCTGATTTTCTCTCACAAGACTTTCACATCAACTCAATTATCGAACTTTGCCGCGTTGCCAACGAAGTGCGAATTTTTCCCCTTTTGCATCTTTCTGGAGAAGCGTCACCAATGCTTTTGCCAGTTATGAAAGAATTAGAAGCACAAGGCTACAACGTGGAAATTAAACAAGTACCTTATGAATTTCAAAAAGGTGGCAACAAAATGTTGCGGGTATTGCAAAAAAATGAGGAGTGATGAGTGCGATACATCTGTAGGGACATGGCAATGCCATGTCCTAACCAAGGTGGGCTGAACACTGAACGTCAGAAGCGGGATATATTCCACCCAACTGAGAAACGCTATAGTTGTACGTTTGGTCTTTGAGAATTTAACCCAAAACGCATAGGTAAAATAAAATTCTTCAACAGCCATGCACTCTCGTGCGCTCTTAATCGACGCATAGGGGTGGCTCCCCAACTACGCTCAAAAAGCTTCAGGGCATTCTTCTGCTTGAAGAACGCCCTGATTCAAATCGATTCATTTATTCACAGGCTTTGGAAAGCCTTATTGAATTGTTACACCACTATCCAAAACGGACTCTAGCCGATTAATTGCAATAAACCTAGCTCAGTGAAGCATTGCTGCGGTCATAGGTGGCTCGGAAGCTGGGATGAGGCTGCCCTTGAATGTGGTTCCAGTATTCAGAGCCTTCAACATCCATACCAACTTCAGCTGCTGTGCGACCTAGCATGGACTGCTGACGGTTCTTGATGATGTGGTGATGACGCATCATGAGGGCGCGAGCTTGTTCTTGAGTAGACATACCAGGTTTCTCCGTGTTGCTTAAGTGATGTTTAAAGGTCTTTCTTTTCCCTTACCTATTCAATATAACAGAAAATTCTGTATCTAAATTTACAAAACGGGTTTTTAAACAAAAATTCACAAATAATCTTGGGATCAGGTAGCATCGCGATTCCGATTTTGCATAGCCGATACTGGTCGGCAGGCAAAGGCTGTAGAATTTGACGAACAACAGACAAATCTGAAACTACTACATCCTCCAAAAGTTTGATTTAATACTTCAGATAGGTAGGCTAAAGACATATATTGGGAAGACATCAACTCTGTAGCTCAGTCCAGAAGATATAACTGACTAGGAAATAAAAAAATGCTTACTTCGTGTCATATTCTCGTAGAGGGCAACCCTGTCATCATTTATGCCAGCCGGAATGGTAGCCCTAATAAGGTTTTACCGATTCTCAAGCGATTTCTAGATAAGTTTTGGCAAGAACGAGAAACCTGTGGAGAAAACAGCGATACACCTGAGTGCTTAGCGGCTCAGATTCTGGTGCGGTTCGGCTACGAGATGTGTGAAGACGATTTTTCTAACTTGCGAGTAGGAATGAAGTTCGCTCAGGATGTGGGATATATCTACTGTGTATCTTTGGATCGCAGTGTCAATGTCTGGGTTCCAGAAGCTTCCTATCGTAATAATCCCGCGCTGGGACTTAAAGCGTGTCGTCCAGACTCCGTCCTGAGCGCTTCCTAAGAAAGGCTTTTATGCGATCGCAATCCTCTTGAAAAGCTAAGCACAGCGATCGCCTCTGGCTTGAAACGAGATATGGCTAGGCTATAGTAAGTTGTGAGTCTCAAAAAAGGGCAAAAAAAGGCAAAAGAAAGAATCTTTCCTCTTTCTTCTGCCTTTTTCCCTTTTAAGCTGCTGCTTCGTCCCACACGCGGGCAAACTGGCTTTCAGTGATCCCTGGCACCGTCTGTACCCTTCCCGTTTCAATGTCGGCGTTTACAAAAGGCTTCTGGTTACTAATAAGAAGTAGTGGAAGTCTGGTTGATACGAGTCAAACTCAAGCTTGAAACCGCATCACAGACAAGCGCGAAAACAATTACCCTGTATAGATAGGGGTTAAAACTACCACAGTTTCAGCTTTAAGAGACAACCAGCCGATCTTAGTTTCAATGTTCTCCACAATTGCAGGTTATGTAATCGTATTAATTTACACAAATGATACTGTCTTCCCAGAGGGTGTCTAACCCCTCTCACAAAGATCCACTAAGAATATTGCGATCGCATTTTTTTTAAACAAAAATTGGTTAATATAACCAATGCCCTTTCACAGCGCTTTCGGGAGCAGTTATCAAATGAGTAATTGACAATGGGTAATTGGCAATTAATAATCCCCTCTACCCTGAGTTCCTCTCCCACTTAATCCTCATCACTTTGATAAGCAGGATAATTATCTAAACCAAAAAATACAAATAATATGTTTGACGCACTTGCTGAACGCCTAGAATCTGCCTGGAAAACACTACGGGGTCAGGACAAAATTTCCCAATCCAATATCCAAGATGCGCTGCGAGAAGTTCGTCGCGCATTGCTGGAAGGGGATGTCAATCTCCAGGTAGTCAAAAATTTTATCGCCGATGTCGAAGCCAAGGCTCAAGGTGCTGAGGTAATCTCAGGAGTCCGCCCCGACCAGCAGTTCATCAAAATTGTTTACGATGAGCTGGTGCAAGTAATGGGAGAAACCAATGTTCCCATCGCCTCAGCCGATAAGCCTCCCACCATCGTCTTGATGGCTGGCTTGCAGGGAACAGGTAAAACCACAGCTACGGCAAAGCTAGCTTTGTATCTCCGCAAGCAAAATCGCAGTACCTTACTGGTAGCAACAGATATCTATCGTCCCGCAGCCATTGACCAGCTCGTGACGTTGGGCAAACAGATTGACGTGCCAGTGTTTGAACTTGGTACAGACGCCAACCCAGTCGAAATTGCGCGGCAAGGTGTCGCACAAGCTAAGGCAGACGGTGTAGACACGGTAATTATTGACACTGCTGGTCGCCTCCAAATTGACCAAGACATGATGGCTGAATTAGCCAAAATCAAGCAAACCGTCCAGCCGCACGAAACATTGCTGGTGGTGGATGCCATGACCGGGCAAGAAGCAGCAAATCTCACCCGTACTTTCCACGAACAGATTGGCATTACTGGTGCCATCCTTACCAAGCTGGATGGGGACAGTCGTGGCGGTGCGGCACTTTCTGTAAGGCAGATTTCTGGACAGCCGATTAAATTTGTCGGCGTGGGTGAAAAGGTCGAAGCCCTGCAACCTTTTTATCCTGACCGGATGGCTTCCCGGATTTTGGGCATGGGAGACGTTATCGGCTTCGTGGAGAAAGCCCAAGAGGAAATCGACCTGGCAGATGCCGAGAAGATGCAGGAGAAAATGCTCTCGGCTAAGTTTGACTTTAGCGACTTCCTCAAGCAGATGCGGCTCTTGAAGAATATGGGATCTCTGGGGGGACTCCTCAAGATGATTCCGGGGATGAACAAGATTTCCGACGAACAGCTCAAGCAGGGAGAAACCCAGCTAAAGCGGACGGAAGCAATGATTAATTCCATGACCAAACAGGAGCGCACCAACCCAGATTTATTAGCCAAGTCTCCCAGTCGCCGTCGCCGGATTGCCCGTGGTGCTGGCTATCTAGAATCCGATGTGAGCAAGCTGGTAACTGATTTCACAAAAATGAGAACAGCCATGCAGCAAATGAGTATGGGCGGCTTCCCCGGTATGCCCGGAATGATGGGCGGCGGCATGGGCGGCATGGGCGGCGGTAATCAGCCTTCTCAACCCGGTTGGCGCGGCTACTCGGCAGGAAACCCAGGCAAGAAAAAGAAAAAGGAGAAGAAGAAGAAAGGCTTCGGCACTCTCTAAAAGTTAAAAATTAGCAGTTTCTCGTTAAGAGTCAGAGACTCTTAACGAGAGAAACAGAGAACGGGCGATGAATTATGAGTTATAATTGTAAGTTCAAAACTCGTTACTCATAAGTGGATCTGGCTAATAGCTTAAAATCCAATAAGGAGCATTCTTCATCAACATGGTCAAACTGAGATTAAAGCGATTCGGCAAAAAGCGGGAAGTTAGCTATCGGATTGTAGCGGTGCATAGCACCTCCCGCCGGGATGGTCGTCCCCTGGAAGAACTGGGCTTCTACAACCCCAGAACCGATGAAGTAAGGTTGGACGAGCCTGCCATAACCAAGCGACTCAAAGAAGGAGCGCAGCCCACAGAAACTGTGCGTCGGATTCTGCAAAAAGCTAATGTCCTTGAACAATCCCGTGCAAGAGCCACCACATGAGAACGGGTTGGGTAAACCAACTCCAACAATCAAACCAGTAGGAACGTCCCCTCGTGGGGGAGTACAACCGGATTATGCCGCTCTGGTGAATTTTTTGGTGCAGCCCTTTTTAGAGTCGCCAAAGTCGCTGAGCGTAGACTGTGAAATGTCACAAGGCAACACGCGAGCCTGGCTGAGGGTTGCCTTTGAAGGTGAGGATAAGGGACGAGTATTTGGTCGAGGGGGGCGCAATATTCAGGCAATTCGGACAGTAATTGAAGCGGCTGCCCTTGCTGCTGGACAATCTGTACATCTAGATATTTATGGAAGTCCGGCGCGATCGCTTGAAACTCCCCCGGAAAACCGAGAAGGCCCCAAGAAAGATCCACCCCGTCGCCCGTCTGCTCCAATACCTTCTTCCAAATCCCGCACCAATTAAAACTTGTCAAACGCTCAAGCGATCGCGTTTAGCTTTGATGGGGAGATGGGGAGATGAGCAGAACCTACTCATCTGTCAAAAGTAAAAGGGCAAAAGCAAAAAGAATATCCAATGTCTAAAGCTGGGGGATTGAATAACGATACTTCATCGTGGTTTTTTGACCGATATGAAGCAAAAAGTATCAAAACCTACAAGTTCTTTCTTTTGGCTTTTGCCTTTTAGATTACATGATTGCCTTTTTTTTGGGACGCCCAAGCTGGGAGCTGCAAAGCGATAAATCGGGCGTTCTTTCACATAAATATATAAATGATAGAGGCCTTTAAGACAGTACAACTACCGAGTACAAATAGTGCGATCGCCCTCGCGGGAGATCGGGAAGAAAACCTCAAAGCCCTAGCAAAGTCTACAGGTGCAACTATAGTGTTGCGCGGACAAGAACTGATAATTTCTGGAACCCAGCAACAAGTAGACCGTTGCTATGAGTTAGTGCGAAGCCTGAAACCGTTCTGGAAAGACGGAAAGCGGATCACCAAAGTCGATATCCGCACCGCCGCCTACGCCGTGGATACTGGACGCACTGACGAAATGCAAGCCATGCAAGAGGAAGTTCTAGCCCGAAACCGTCGCGGCGAAGAAATCCGCGCCAAAACTTTCCCCCAGTGGCAGTATATCCAGGCAGTACGCACCAACGACCTTACCTTCTGCATCGGGCCAGCAGGCACAGGCAAAACCTACCTAGCAGCAGTTTTAGCAGTTCAGGCGCTGCTTAGCGATCAGTACGAACGGCTCATCCTAACACGTCCAGCAGTAGAAGCAGGCGAAAAATTAGGATTTCTGCCTGGGGATTTACAGCAGAAAATCGATCCATTTCTGCGCCCCCTCTACGATGCCTTATATGAATTCATCGACGCAGAGAAAATTCCTAGTTTGATGGAACGCGGCGTTATCGAAGTCGCACCTCTAGCTTATATGCGCGGTCGTACCCTCAACAATTCTTTTGTGATTGTTGATGAAGCCCAGAACACCACACCAGCGCAGATGAAAATGGTTCTGACTCGCCTTGGTTTCCGTTCCCGGATGGTTGTTACAGGCGACATCACCCAGACAGATTTGCCTGGACATCAACAGTCAGGATTAGCTGTTGCTCAGAAAATCCTCCAGTCAGTTGAAGGTATTTCCTTCTGCTATCTCTCCAAAACTGATGTCATTCGCCATCCCTTAGTTGAGAGAATTGTATCAGCTTACGAACAGCACGAAGCAAAGTAATAGTCAATAGTTTGTTGCTACTGGCATTCAGCCCGAATTATCCTAAATGATTCGTGAAGGCCAGATCCCCGACTTCTCTAAGAAGTCGGGGATCTGAAGTGCTGGCTCACAACTCAAATAGAATTGCTATACAACTATTTTTAAGTGAACCGTATTGGGTCATAATCCGATTACCAAGGGTTGCCAATCATCGTAAAAGCCGCCCAGTAGTAAGGATGGGTAAACTGTTGATTTGAGAAATTTCCCAGAGTCGGTGGTAGAGGTATTTTCCCATCAGGACTAAGCAATTGGTTTTCCTCTACACGTAACTCCCCTTTTAACATCGCTACCTGCACCTGACGTAGCGCCTCCGCTTTGATTGGGGCTTTTTTTAATTCGTTGTAGAAGCCTGTCATTAATCCCAAAGTACCTTCATCGGACACATACCACAGACTTGCTAGCGCCGACTTCACTCCCGCCTGCACCGCCAACCCTGCAAAGCCCAACTCAGCTTCTTCATCCCCAATTGCCGTTCGACACGCACTCAGCACTAACAAATCCACTGGTGGGTTATTCCAGCCCATTTGTCCCAAACTATCCAATCTCAGCTGAGTGTCCCATAGCTGAATGTAAGAATTGCTAAGTGAGCCAGACTTAAATTCTGCATGGGTTGCCAGGTGTACAATCCCAAAAGGGCGTTCACCGCGTTGCGTCTTGAGATTACTTAGAGTAAAAGCTTCGTCTAGGAAAGATTTACCACTCCAGCAAGGGCGATCGCTACTTTCTTTGCCTGTACAGGTGATGAACGACAACTCCGCAGGTACAGCAGGTAAAGCCGGTTTGTTCTGAAATTTCGCCGCCCCCATCGCCAGAACTTCCGTATCTTTGATATTTCGGTAACGGGTATCGGTTAAGCTGAGACTGGGCATCAGACCGACGCTGTAGCGTTCTACGAGAAATTTTTGACCATCGTGGAGAGCAGCTAGGGGTACAGAACGCAGCCCCATATCCGTGATGAATACTAGATTCTGGATGCCTCGTGCTTTTAAATCTGCTTCCAAGGGGGCTATTAGCCACTGATAAAGTTGCTGACCCAGAGGAAGGTATTTCTGACGACTGCTTTGTACGTTGCTTACTTCGGTGCTGAAGGCAAGAGCAGTTTTGAGGACTTGCGATCGCATAGCTGAAGGTATTTTCTTACGAATCGGTTCCCCCTGACCCGTCACCAGAATCAATTCCAGCTGATCTTGGGAATTTTGGATTGTAGAAACGTTGCATCTAACGCCTCTACAATTTTCCTCCTCGGATGCAACGTTTGCAGGCAAAAATACAATATATATCAGCGCTGGTTTTACGCCTGTTGCTGCTTCAATATTACGAACTGTCTTCTGGGCATCTTCCAGATTTTTGATCGAGGTATCCTCAATACCCATGTAATTTTCAAACTGGTTGGTAAAAGCCTTCTCCAAGGCAGAAATACTAGAATTATCTAAAACTGGGCTGAGGTTATCAATGCTGGCGGATAGGGTTGGTAATGGCTGAAGTTGGAAGTCGAGGAACGTTGTTGCCGCCCTTGCATCTGGTGTAAAAGTAAGGATCTTAATATCGCCCTGAGTGTACGCACCGGAAAAAGATTGCTGCGGCTTTATCGTATCATTTCCACTGGTAATGGCCCCTGCTGTGCCGTTGACGCTGGCATCTCCGACGACAAAGGGAGTACCGACGAGTCCGCCAGCGTGTCGAATCGTGATGTCACCATTCCCTGCACCACCAGCAGTGGAAATGCTGGCTTGTGTACCATTTTGATCTGTGAAGGAGTCAGTCGCCCGGAAAAATCGCCCTGTGGTGATATCAACATCGCCCCCCTTGCCTTGGGTGCCACCTTGGGAGTTAATTGAGACAACCTGGATGTCATTTTCCGGATCGAGGGTGACATCGCCACCGTCTCCCACAGTTGCACTAGAGTTTATCGCGCCAGTCTGAATGCGCGAACGTGCAGAGACAGTAACTTTCCCACCACTACTCAATCCTGAAGATGTTAGATTACCGCTTTGTACGGCGTCTCTGGTGCTGGTGAGGGTAATTTTGCCGCCATCGCCTGAAGACGCACTAGAGTCTAGATTGCCAGTAATCACCTGGTTAAGAGCAGAAATGGTGATATCCCCGCCACGGGTTGTCCCTTTTGAAGTGAGATTTTCGGTTTCTACAGCACCGCGATCGCTGGTAAGCGTAATATTACCGCCAATTCCTGCTGTACTGGAATCAAGGGAGCCTGTAAGAATATCTCCGGTGGCTTGAAAGTCAATTTCTCCGCCATTCGTAGCGCTACTAGAGTTAATAGTGCCTTGCTTAGTGTCAATGGTTGCGCCTGCAAGAGTGATTTTGCCGCCCTCCGTCTGTAGTGTACCGGAAATAGCGATCGCGCCCGGACTCTTCAGCTCAAAATTTCCGCCCCCAGTGGTAACAGAACTCGACAAATTCGCATTACTGGCATTCAGGATAAAATCTCCGCCACTGGTGTTGATACTGTTTGGTAGCAAAATATTGCTTGGTTTAATATCATTTCCTACCACAGTATCTGCTCCCTGAGCGGTAATATTTCCAGTGAAATTTACCACCCCAAAAGTATCAATTGTCAAGGCACCGCCGCCAAGTCCGGCGATAGAACCAAAATTTAATTTGCCAGTGGTAATGTTGTTATTAGCAGAAAGCTTAATTTCGCCACCAGTGCCATTATCAGCATCAGCATCAAAATTTCCGCTGTTGATACTTCCCGTTTGGCTGCTGAGGGTAATATTACCCGCATTGCCAGAAACAACAGAGTAAGAAGATAGTTTATCTGTAGTAATGTCGCCAAAGGCTGAAAGCGCGATCGCTCCCCCATTTCCACCAGAAGCAGTTTTCAATTCTCCGGTTGTGTTAATTGCTCCCGCCGTGCTATTGACATTGATATTTCCTCCGGTGCCATTAACAGAGAAAGAGTCAACTTTTGCAGTGGTAATGTTGTTATTAGCAGCGAGTTCAATTTTCCCCCCATTGCCAGAAACGGAACTAGAATTTAACGCGCCTTGAGTATTAATTGCTCCTTGAGTGCTAATGAGATTAATCTCACCTGCATTGCCAGCACCAGTAGCAGCCGAATTTAAGTTTGTTGTAGTAATATCGCTAGTTGCGGAAAGTTGGATTTTTCCCCCATTTCCTAAAACCGAACTTGAATTTAACTCGTCTTGGCTGTTGATTTGTCCTTGATTACTGATAAAAATAATATCGCCTGCATTACCTGAAACAATAGCGGCAGAATTTACAGCACCAGAGGTAATGTCGCCAATGGCAGAAAGTTCAATTTTTCCCCCATCGCCAGTCAGACTGCTGGAATCTAAAGTAACTGCGTTAGTGTCAATTGTGTTCCCAGCAAGAGTAATATTACCGCCATCAGTATCTAAATTTTTTAAAATATTCAGTTCTTCCGAACTCTTGATAAAAATCTCGCCGCCAGAGGTAGCTAAAGTCTCTGTAGATAAATTTAAGTTAACTTCTTTAGGCGCAGCAATATCGCCAATAGAGATATCTGCACCATTGTTATTTAGATCACCGTTAATGTTAACGATACCAGCAGTGTTGATATTCAAAGGGTTATCTACACTACTAGACAAATTGGAACCGAAGGTAATAGCGTCTGTAGTGATGTCACCTGTGTTGGAAAAAAGTGCGATCGCGCCTGCATTTCCCCCAGTACCAGTAGCCTTAACATAAGCTTGTACAAGATTGGTGGTTATATTACCATTAGTAGCATTCAGCGTAATATTACCAGCATTCCCCGCATTTCCAGAAGCAGTTTCAGCATTAGTTTGCAAAGCGTTTTTTATATTAATATCGCCATTAGTAGTTGTAAGAATTGCATCACCACCATTCCCAGCATTGCCAGTACCAGCAACGCGAGAAGCACTTTGCAGCAACCCATTTACGGTAATACCATTAGCAGCATTGAGAATGACAGCAGCACCATTACCAGCATTGCCCGAACCAGAAGAAATACTAGAGTAGGATCTAAGATTAGTGGTAGTAATGCTACCATTATTTGCTGTTAGTTGAATTTTTCCAGCATTACCAGCGGTTCCCGCATTAACTTCTGCTCTGGAGAACATATCTCCTGTGGTAATATTGCCATTACTGGTTGTAAAAGTAATGTCTCCTGCTGTTCCCCCTCCTTGAGTGCTAGATTCTACAAAGTTAGCATTAATACCGTTAGCAGCAGTGAGAGCGATCGCGCCTGCATTGCCACTAACAGAGTTAGACAATAATTGCAGAGAATCGATACTTCCCTGCGTACTTGTCACCTTAATTTCACCGCCAGTACCAGCTGTAGAAGCTGAGTTTAGTTGAGCAATAGTAATATCATTTTGTGCAGATACATCAATCTTGCCAGCTAACCCTGTGGAAGTGCTGGATACCAGCGAACCACCACTACTCATCAAAATGCTGCCATTGCTACTGTTAACGGTAATATCTCCCCCATTAACAGGTGCATTCGCCAGAATTTGGTTTGTATTTATATCAATATCGCCAGCAGCTTGTAGAGTAATATCACCTCCGTTACCAGTTCCTAAATTACCAGATGCTTGAATAAAACCTCCGAGTTGAATGCCCCCTCCGCTAGTAATGCGAACTTCCCCACCGGTCGCACCGGACAGCGAACGGGAATCAATGGTATTTGTAAGAACGTTGCCAGCCGCTTGAATAGTAACTACACCGCCATTCGCGCTGACCGACGAAGAGGAAG
This sequence comes from Funiculus sociatus GB2-C1, assembly GCF_039962115.1. Classification (NCBI taxonomy): domain Bacteria; kingdom Bacillati; phylum Cyanobacteriota; class Cyanophyceae; order Coleofasciculales; family Coleofasciculaceae; genus Funiculus; species Funiculus sociatus. Next base: position 12,825 of record NZ_JAMPKJ010000066.1, read on the forward strand.
AATTTATAACGCCAGTATTAACAGTACCGTTTGTAGAATTGATGGTAATTTCTCCGCCAGCACCATTGCTACTGCTTGACTGAAGAATAGCTGAACTGGTATCAATAGAGCCGTTGACACTGTTAAGGCGAATAACTCCGCCTCCTATAGCTGAAGAAGTGAAAATATTTTGAGTGACAATTATATCTTTTCCAGCACTCAAATCTATAGAACCACCTGCTGTGCTAATACCTCTGTTGATGCGAATATCTCTACCTGCTTGAAAAGTAATTGACTCACCTAATGTTTGATTGGTAAACACTATCGGTGAAGTAAAAGGTTGCACGATAATATCGCGTTGTGCTTGCAGAAAAATATTGCCAGTCAGAGCAGTTAGGGCCGTATCATCAATTTGGAAATCAGTAACACCACCATCAATAAAAACAATTTGGCTGTCCGCTACTTCGGCATTATTATCAGGGTTTGAGTCATCAGGCTCAATAATAATATCTCTGGGATCGAGGAGTATTGTCCCATCTTTGCCCTTAATTGCAGAGACATTCACCCCACCGTTAAAATCTAGAAACTCTTTACCAGAGACTTCAACAAAGCCACCGTCACCAAAGTTAGCACCGCCACGAGCGCTGATATTGCCATAAAATCTAGTAACGTTATCAGACCATACAATAACGCGCCCACCATTACCATTGTTGTCAGCGTTGGCATTAATCAGCGAGTCGCGACTGACGTAAGTTCCAGAGGCATTCGGTACTGTACCTTTACCCTGATAATCGCCGCCAATTAGCACATTTCCGCCGCCATTAGTTCCAGAGGCGTTGATATTGGCACCAATTAACCCTACCTTGTCGCCCAAAACTTGTATTGTGCCACCAGTTGCACCAGATACATTTATAGTGCCAGATGCGATCGCTATCCCCCCTGCTTCTGGCACTTGAACGCCAGAACCCGTCAGCCGCACTTCTCCATTACTATTAACCGTCAATCCCGTAGCATTCCCTAAACCAGAACCCGTCAGCAGCTGGGGTAAAGATAAAGGATTAGGATTCCCTGCCCCTAACCCCCCGTCCCCAGCCCCCACCTCCAAACTCAGCAGATGTCCAGCTTGAGAGAGGCGCACCATATTTTCACCAGGCACCCCGGCTACGGTGATATTACCTCCCGGTGCCGACAACTGCCCGGTATTAACTACAGTGCCGCCTAATAAAGTTAAACTCTGTCCTGAATTAACACCCAATTGACCTGCATTGACAATTGCTCCCGGCTGTGAAACCGAAAAAGCAAAGGTGCTGGGTGTCCCGACTAAAGCAGCGTAGTTATTCGCCCCAACAGCCTTAAACCAATTGTCACCAAAACCAATACCAGTGGCGGTGATAGCGGTAAAAGATGCAGGCACGTTTAGCTGGGCATTGGCACCAAAAACTATGCCTGCTGGGTTCATCAGGAATAAGTTGGAGTTGCCGCCAGTAACTTGAATAAGACCATTAATAATCGAAGGATTGCCGCCGCTGACACGCCCCAAGATATTTTGAATAGATGGATGAGAGAGAAAATTGGCAATGTGGTTTTGACTCAGACCGAATTGGGTGAAACTGTGGAAGAGGTTCGCCCCATCCTGGGAGAGAGTGCCGCCAGTAATGTCGAAGCGAACCGAAGGTTCTCCTAAAAGGACATCGCCATTGGGTGTACTAACTGTGCCTGTCCCGTCTGTAGCTGGGATAATAGACTGGGCCTGTGCTGATATTGGTAACAGCATTCCTAGTAGCAGGGCGGGTATTGCCCACCGAATGCGATCGCCTTCAGCATTCTTCTCATTCCCTGTCAAAAACTGGAAATGGGACAAGAGAGGCTTTGGCTCCTTTTGTTGAGAATGATGCAAAATGTTAGTATTGCTTTTTGTCTTGGTGTGTGCATTAACCATATAGATCAGATTTTCCCTAAATGATTTTGTATGCTTAAACACGAGGACAAATTTCATTTGTCTTTAATGAATGTTTTCCCTGGAATTACCAGGAATCCGCAGATAGACTGACACTCTGTCTTTAGCAGATTCTTAAGAAAACTTAAGAGTGTTCTCTACCTTCTTATACGTGAGACAATGACTGCCACCCTGAAAGAATTTTTAGAAGCTTGCAACACTCTCTTGACGTTGCGTTTAATCGTGACTAGCAGCGCTGCTGTTTTGGAAGTACGGGGAACAATCCAAAAGCTTTTCTATGCAGATTTGCCTAAAGGCAAGTATGCCAATATGCACGCAGATTTATTCGAGTTTCACCTGAATATGGATGCCATCAAGCGGGTGAAATTTGAAACAGGTGAAGCAAAAAGAGGGAACTTTACTACCTACGCGATTCGCTTTTTAGATGAGAAAGAGGAAACAGCATTGAGTGCGTTTCTACAGTGGGGCAAACCGGGAGAATACGAACCGGGGCAAGTAGAAGCATGGGAGGCACTAAGAGAAAAATACGGAGAAATTTGGGAACCAGCACCACTTGATGCTGTTTAAAAGTTAGCTAATGGCTAATTGTTTGTTGCCATTCGCCATTAGCTAACGATAAATTTAACCTGACAATTAAATCTGCTCTACCGTGATATTACGAGTCTTTTGGAGTTGCTTCCTAGTTCTGGTGTTGCTGCTGTGGGGGGGCGAGGCACAGGCGGGAGTCTTAGCTGAACGTTTGGCACATTCCCACTGGGAAGGTAAGCCACCTGTCGCTGCTGCTGAGGGCGATTTAGTTTATCCTGACTGGATGGTAGGCACCTGGAAGGTCACGAGTACGTTAGTAGATTTAGTGGCACCCTTAGCACCAGAGATTCTAACACCAGGTTTTGAAAGTAATCGTCGCTATCTTAACCAACCTGTAAGTTTCTATGTGCGATTTAAACCAATTATTCACACCAGTGAAGGATTGTCAAGATTTTTTTTAAATCCCAAAAATAGCTTTAAAATTCCTCAAGTGGTTGCAGACCGGGCATTCAATGGGTTGAATATTGGTAGGGCATATTTGGGCGATCGCGCTATTCTATCAGTCAAAGTTGATCCCCATTCTCCCAATCGTCAGATTACCTCGTTGAGAGGCAATCGCCAGCTTGTCTCAATTGTCACTGGTTGCGGCACCGAGAGACCAGCGCCCGATAAATTCATTGCCACAGAACTTCAAGAGCAAATCTTTCGCGGCATACCCAGCCCTTATTTCAACACGGTTGAAACGACAACAGCTTATCATCGGCTTGAGTCATCTATTGAAGCCGATCAGGTGACAGCTGTTTATCTTTCACCTCAAGACGCTGATTATTTTAAAGCTCTTGAGCGACCAGTAGCACTTTACCGCTATCGGCTGGAATTAGAAAAGTCTCCCTGACGGTTGTATAGCGGTTCTAGTTTTTTGGCGGTAGGGACATGGCAATGCCATGCCCCACAAAATAGTGAGAACCCCTAAACTGCCCTAACAAAATAAAAAACCGTGGGAGTTGAGGTTCCACGGTTCTGAAGGAGTCTTATCTTAAAGTCATCATATAGGCACCAATTTCTAGAACAGTGCTGGTAACATTTTTTGAAACCAACTCGAATTGCGTGCAGTTAATTGCTCCCAATCCCTTCCTGGTCAATCTCGATCACATCTGCTCTACATACCGCTTCAACTCCCGCGCCATCCGCTTGATCCCCTGCTGTTCATCTTCCCGAATGAAGGGCAAAAACACCTTCGTCAGCAGCCCTGAGAAATTGTCCCGGTGAACGTATTTAGTCCGCCCAACACCAATCTCTTGCAACTCGAAAATATACTCATTCTGAAAACCGGGAATAGAAGAAACCCAAGCCAAGCACGTCCCAGACTGTACTAAAGTAACCGTAGGCTGAAACTCTGTCTCCTCCTCACCTGGATACCGCCGCAAAGAGAGGAAAACTTCTTGCCCCTGCTTAAATGGCGCATTAGGGTCTAAGTCAAATAAGAAGGTGTTCCATTTATGCCACTGCTGTTTTTGGAATAAAACTTGCCAAACTTTAGCTTTTGGAGCATTGATTTCAATTTCGGCATAGAAACTCGCCATGTCGTAGCAGCTGATCAGGTGGTGTAAGCGGGTACAATTGCAAATTTGTAGCTCCTTTAGGCTAGGAGCGAGTAAATTTTGGATGATTAGGGAATGGTGAAGAGGAAGACTCTTAACCATTCCAAATTCCTGAATCTAAAATCCCACATTCTCAATCCAAACTCTAAAATCTCAAATCTAAAATTCTTAACTCAATGGTAGAACTAACACCCAACTCTAGTTTCAGTTTAACGATTCGCCTCCAGATTCCCAACCGCGCTGGGATGTTAGCAAGTGTAACCGGAGCGATCGCGTCTGTCGGCGGTAACTTAGACCAGATTAGTTTGGTTGAACGCACCCGTCAGACGGTGACTCGCGAAATCACTGTCGATGCTGCCAGTACAGAACACGCTGAAAAGATTGTACAAGCGATTAAGCAGCTGTCAGATATCAAATTGATCGATGTCTACGATCGCACCTTCAATTTACATCGCAGCGGCAAAATTACAATCGAAAGCAAAATTCCCCTCAAAAGTCAAGGGGATTTAGCGATGGCTTATACTCCCGGTGTGGGACGTATTTGTATGGCGATCGCGCGAGACCCGGAACAAGTCCACACCTTAACTATTAAGCAAAACACCGTTGCCATTGTCACCGATGGTAGTGCTGTCCTGGGATTGGGTAACTTGGGTGCCGCCGCCTCCTTACCAGTGATGGAAGGCAAAGCGATGCTGTTTAAAGAATTTGCCGGAATTGATGCCTTTCCTATCTGCCTGAATACCCAAGATACAGATCAAATTGTGGAAACTGTCAAGAACATCGCCCCAGTTTTTGGCGGGATCAACTTAGAAGATATTGCCGCGCCGCGATGTTTCGAGATTGAAGCGCGGCTGCGGCAAGAATTAGATATTCCTGTGTTTCACGACGATCAACACGGGACAGCAATTGTCAGTCTGGCGGCTTTGATCAACGCCCTGAAATTGGTAAAAAAATCCTTTGAGGATGTGCGTATTGTAATTAATGGTGCGGGTGCTGCTGGGGTAGCGATCGCACGTCTTTTACAAAAAGCTGGTGCCAAGTCAATCTGGATGTGCGACTCCAAAGGCATTATCTCCACCAACCGCCCTGACTTGACACCAGAAAAGCGAGAATTTGCCATAGAATCTAGCGGTAACTTGGCAGATGCCATGAAACAAGCAGATATCTTCTTAGGTGTCAGCGCTCCCGGTGTTGTGTCGCCGGAAATGGTACGCTCAATGGCAAAAGATCCGATTGTCATGGCGATGGCTAATCCCATCCCGGAAATTCAGCCGGAATTAATCGCCGACGATGTGGCTGTCATGGCAACGGGACGCAGCGACTACCCGAATCAAATCAACAACGTTTTAGCCTTTCCAGGTGTCTTCCGGGGTGCTTTAGATTGTCGCGCCTCTACGATTACCACCACTATGTATTTAGAAGCCGCCAATGCGATCGCTTCCCTAGTCAAACCCTCCGACCTAGACCGGGAACACATCATCCCTTCCGTGTTTGACAAGCGGGTAGCCAGTGCCGTTGCTGGTGCTGTGCAAGCCGCCGCCCGATCTGAAGGGATCGCCCGCCGATAAGGGAAAAGGGGAGCAGGAGAGTCAGCAGATAACTCCTCTCCTCAGCATTCTTCAGTCCTCAGCCCTTTGTGGTTCAATCCACAGATAGACCTTCTGCAATGCAGAGATTGGAACAATAAGAGGAAATAGTGCTTTTTCGCCAAAAAAATAATGACCTTTAGTTTCTTTGACATTTTCTGGGTTATTTTAGCTGTATCCTCCTTCCTACCTGTATTGCAAAAACGCCAAGTTGCATCTCGACGAGTTCAATCCTTAAGAGAATTTGAGCGATCGCGTCGCAGCCGCGTGATTTTGCTAATTCACCGTCAAGAATCTATTAGTTTCTTAGGAATTCCTATATCTAGCTACATCAGCATCGAAGATTCAGAACAGGTACTGCGGGCAATTCGCCTCACCCCTCCCGAAGTTCCCATCGACCTAATTTTGCATACCCCAGGCGGCTTAGTGCTGGCAACAGAACAGATTGCCAGAGCGTTAATTCGTCACCCAGCGAAAGTCACCGTCTTTGTACCCCACTACGCTATGAGCGGCGGCACCATGTTAGCCTTAGCATCCGATGAAATCATCATGGATGCCAACGCCGTCTTAGGGCCAGTCGATCCCCAACTGGGAAATATGGCAGCTGCCAGTATTCTCAAGGTCATTGAACAGAAGCCGATTAGCGAAGTTGACGACCAAACGATCATCATGGCAGACCTATCACGCAAAGCCATCGATCAGGTGCAACGGTTTGTCCGCACCCTCCTCAAAGACGCTATTCCTCAACCAAAGATTGCTCCTGAAAACATCGAAAAAATTGTGGAAGCCCTCACCACTGGCCGCGTCACCCATGACTATCCCATTACAGTAGAGGAAGCCACGGAACTCGGTCTGCCAATTACGGTGGGGCTGCCAATGTCAATCTATAACTTAATGGAGTTGTACCCACAGCCGCAGGGCGGCCGTCCAAGCGTACAGTATATTCCCATGCCCTACGAAGGTGCGCCTGCTTTACCTGTCCCTAAAGGAAGACCACTGCCTGAAGATCCTCGGTCATAAAGATTTATCTTGCTGATGGCGAGGGACTGGGGCTAGGACTTGGCGCTGGCGAAGGAGTAGCCCCTGGTGTCGGTGAGGGACTAGGACTTGGAGCTGGTGAAGGAGTGGTATCCCTTGGTATTGGCGTAGCTCTTGGCAGGGGTGTTGGGGTTGCCGTTGGTGATGGCGTTGGTGATGGCGTTGGTGATGGCGTTGGTGATGGCGTAGCTCTTGGGGTTGGCGTTGGTGATGGTGATGGCGTAGCTGTTGGTGATGGCGTAGCTGTTGGCGTTGGTGCTTGGTCAACAGTTCCTAAGATTCTTTTTGCTTCCAAGTCGAGTCTCTGACGGACTGGTAACGTAGCGATGCCAGTTACAGGCAAATTAAACTGTCTCTGAAATTGCCTGATAGCTTCTTCGGTTCGCGGGCCATAAAACTGCGTCCGGGGCAAAAGGGGATTTGGCTTAACAACTAGGTTCAAGTTTGCCTGGAGAATTCTGACTAAATCAGCAGCCAAATTCTGCGTTCTCTCACCAGCTAGGCCATCAACTGGTGTAATTTTGTATCCCTGCTGAAATTCGCGGATAGCCCTGGTACTGGCTTCATCCGTAAGGTTATCTCCCAGAGTGACGTTATACCCGAAGCCGCGCAATACTGAGCGCATTTCAAGTGGCGTATAGTCGCGGCTTCTGTCGGCTAAAGCGAATTCGTAACTAACTAAGCTGGCTGTTATGCCGAGGGCAACGGCAGCCAAAGGCATTCCAAATCTACCCCACATACTTCAAACTCCTCACTCACTGAATTAAACGCGATCGCGAATTAAATAGTTACAGTTTAAGCCCAATTGGGAATCCTGACGCTAACCTTTGGTGAGTTGACAAATTTTTGGGTATTATTTGGTCTAAATTCTAGGAATGGTAATTGCGATCGCAATTAGCTCCCCGCTGTCGCGCCTATCCAATTTTCCGGGTCTATTTCGCTCCTCTTCAGCCTAAATCGTCAATCATGGATGAAGGATAAAGTGTGATAAGTCTATCAGTCGCAAGCGTCGCAACCCCACCTTCAACCTCCTTTATCCTTCATCCCTACCATGACCCCTCAAAAAATAGCAAATAGGCCCAAATCCCGCCGTCATCTGTGGTATGAACGTGTGATGGCACTTTTAGCCCTGGCTAACTTGGGCTTGGTCGCGTTTGATTTGAGCTATGTCCCCTTACGCGATTTCTACCTGCGCGAGTTCCGCAGCCTCACCCAAGTCTATGACCCAATCAAAGCTATTGAACCCCATCGAGAAACGCAGCGGTATCTGGAAACGGTAGAAAATCTCAAAGTGGAACTGCAAAAACCTACAGGGTTGCAGTCGCCAAGGGTCGAAACCTTGTTACAGGAACTACGCGATCGCAGCGTGGAAATGATTGAGACTAATCCATTTCAAGAAGCAAACAAAACAGGAACTCTCGAAAAAATCAAAAATCGGATGCGGCGGCGAATTGGCAACGACTCCGCCAAACAATCTTTCATAACTTTCTGGAGTTTACCCTACTTATCACAGGACTGGGAAAAAGAAATTGCGTTTTATAACCAAGAAATCCAGCCCTTAGTAGCAACCAATTATTTTCGTCAGATAGGAGAAACAGGTTATTTTGTTGACTATTTTTGGCTGATTGATATTTGGTTTATCATCCCGTTTGCCATTGAATTTTTGGCTCGTACCTACTACATTCACCGCACTCGCATCGGTTTAACTTGGATAGAAGCAATGCTGTGGCGGTGGTATGACATTTTTATGCTATTACCTTTTTGGCGGTTACTGCGTGTCATTACAGTTGCACTTCGCCTACACCAAGCCAAATTGTTAAACCTGGAACCAGTAAGGCTGCAAGTTAACCGAGGACTGGCGGCAAACTTTGCAGAAGAACTAGCAGAAGTTATCGTTATCCGGGTAATTAACCAGGTGCAAAGTTCCATTCGCCGGGGAGAACTTAGACGGTTGATTGCCAACAAAGAAGCTCGTCCATACATTGACATCAATAATGTTAATGAAGTGGAAGCGATCGCTACTTTATTAATGAAAATAACCGTTTATCAAGTCCTCCCAAAAATCCAGCCGGATTTGGAAGCAATTTTAAAACACAATATAGACAAAATTCTCCAGTCTTCCCCAGCTTATAGAGGACTCCAGCAGGTGCCAGGATTGGGTACGCTCCCCGCGCAAATAACTGAGAACCTGGTTAGAGAAATCTCCCAAGCAGCCTACCAAACCCTCACTTCCTCCCTGGAAGACGACCCGGTTGGCTCAGAACTCTCCAAACAGTTGATGGAACACTTCACCCAAGCCTTGGGATCGGAAGTGCAAAGACAGCAGACAATACAGAAGATTCAATCTTTACTTATCGATATGTTAGAAGAAATCAAACTCAACTACGTTCAGAACTTGTCCGAGGGAGATTTGGAACAAGTATTAGAAGAAAAAAGAGCTATCAGTCAAATTGTCAAGCGTTGATTAGGGAGTAGGGATTCGGGGGTTCACAGGCGAGACACCTGTGCGGCGGACTAGGGAAGAAGGGAACAGAAGAATTTTTTTTGTTGCCTTTTACATGATTGCCCTTTTCCTGACTCGCCACCAGAGTACAGCTTGCGTTAAAATCAACGTAGGGACGAATCCAACCGGATTCGTTGCAAGACTTCTTGGAATATAGTGTTCGCAGGAAGTGGGGCGGCACCCACTTTTTTTTGTTGGAGTTTTACAACCCTAATAGGGATTGGAACCTCCGCCCCGCATAAATTCTACAATGTACGGATAGGTCTAATGACTCATCCTCTGATTCCACAAATTATTGATTTAGCGACACCAGTAGCAGAAGACTTGGGCTTGGAGGTAGTAGGGGCGGTTTTTCACACCAACCAACGCCCGCCAGTGCTGCGAGTGGACATCCGGAACTGCGACACCGACACGGGACTAGATGACTGCGAACGGATGAGTAAGTCTTTGGAAGCTGCTTTAGATGCAGCCAATATCATCCCTGATGCGTATGTATTGGAGATTTCCAGCCCTGGGATTTCGCGCCAGCTGACCACGGATCGAGAGTTTATATCCTTCAAGGGATTTCCCGCGATCATCAAAACCTCCGAACCTTATGAAGGGCAGAAAGAATGGAGGGGACAACTAATTGGTCGCGATGAGAGCAGTATTTACCTCAACCAAAAGGGTCGGGCGATCGCTATTCCCCGCCAGCTGGTGAGCCGCGTACAGCTGGATGAAAAACGCTAATTGAAGGATTGCTAACTGCTAATAGCTAATGGCTAATTGTTCGCAAGCTAGGAACCATTAGCTATTAGCTATTAGCCAATGACAAATATTACTTTTGGAGGTTTTTTTTATGTCAATGGTTAGTCTGCGTGGACTTAAAGAGCTAATCGACAAAATTAGTACAGAGCGCAATTTACCCAAAAGTGCCGTGCAATCAGCCCTCAGAGAAGCCCTTCTTAAGGGCTACGAGCGCTATCGTCGCACCCAGAACCTCGACAAGCGGCACTTTGATGAAGAGTATTTTGAAAACTTTGAAGTCGAACTCGACACAGAAGAGGAAGGCTTCCGCGTCTTGGCTACCAAGACCATTGTGGAAGAAGTGACAAACTCGGATCATGAAATTGCCCTAGAACAAGTTCAGGAAGTAGCTCCAGAGGCGGCTCTAGGTGACACCGTGGTTCTGGACGTCACACCAGAACAAACCGAATTTGGTCGCATGGCGGCAATTCAAACCAAACAAGTGTTATCGCAAAAACTGCGAGATCAGCAGCGCAAACTCGTTGCTGAAGAGTTCCAAGAACTGGAAGGAACCGTCTTACAGGCGCGAGTGCTGAGATTTGAGCGGCAATCTGTAATTATGGCGGTCAATAGTGGGTTTGGTCAGTCAGAAGTGGAAGCCGACTTACCGAAGCGGGAACAGCTGCCCAACGACAATTACCGCGCCAATGCTACCTTCAAAGTATTTCTAAAAAAGGTACGGGAAGGCCCAGCGCGTGGCCCTCAGTTACTGGTTTCTAGAGCCGCCGCAGGGTTAGTAGTTTATCTATTTGCCAACGAAGTACCAGAAATTGAGGATGAAGTGGTGCGGATTGTGGCAGTAGCGAGAGAAGCCAATCCTCCCTCTCGTCATGTAGGCCCCCGCACCAAAATCGCCGTTGATACTTTGGAGCGCGATGTAGACCCCGTGGGAGCCTGTATTGGCGCTAGAGGATCGCGGATTCAAGTGGTAGTAAATGAATTGCGGGGCGAAAAAATAGATGTGATCCGCTGGTCGCCTGACCCATCTACCTACATTTCTAATGCTCTTTCGCCCGCACGAGTCGATGAGGTGCGCCTTGTAAACCCAGATGCTCGTCAGGCTCATGTTTTGGTGGCGGAGGATCAACTAAGTTTGGCGATAGGTAAAGAAGGTCAGAATGTCCGTCTAGCAGCGCGATTAACAGGTTGGAAAATCGATATTAAAGACATTGCCAAGTACGACTACGAAGCCGAAGCCCGGAATATAGCGGCTGCTGCTGCTCAACGACAAGCCGAAGAGGAAGCTCTCTCCGCTTTGGCAGACGACGATGAGGAGTTTGAAGAATTTGAAACTCCTGCTTCACAACATGATTGGCAGGACGACCTGGACGAGGAAGATGAGGTAGATGAAGTTAATCAGGCGCAGACAACGGAAGTTTAGATTTGAGATTTAATCTAAAATCTCAAATCTAAACTGTTGCCTCGATATGAAACCAAACTATCGGCGTTGCGTAAGTTGCCGCCAGGTAGCGCTAAAGTCAGACTTTTGGCGCGTTGTAAGACTCTACCCGTCGGGGAAGTTACAATTAGATCAGGGGATGGGACGTTCCGCCTATATTTGTCCCCAGGAAAGTTGTTTGGTAGCGGCTCGAAAAAAAAATAAACTGGGGCGAAGTCTCAAAGCACCTGTTTCAGAAGAACTCTACCAAACCCTGTGGCAGCGTCTGACCGCTAGCCAACACGAGCGAAGTCTCCTGTTGGTTAGCGAAACCAGCAGCCAAGAGCCGCCTATCGTCCCAGGCCCATAACACCCATCCGAATAAGATATCGTAAGGAAATAAGCCTGCAAAAAAGAAATGTGACCCAAGTTGTTAAAAATTTGTGCAAGATTAGAAAAAAAGCAGTTAACTAAAATAGGCAGATAGCTTGTTTGTGGTAAGCAGAGTAAAAATTTCTTGTACATGATTACGAGAAGCAAAAGACAACAGTCTGGCGCTTCCGTTCTTTACACAGCACGCAAATGATCAACAAGTTGTGGTTTAAGCGTATGGTTATGGTCTGAAAACTGGTAGGATTCGAGGGGAAAGACTGGATGAACAACGGCAAAGTCAGAATTTACGAATTATCACGGGAATTGGATTTGGAAAATAAGGATATTCTAGGAATTTGCGATCGGCTCGATATAGCAGTCAAAAGTCACAGCAGCACAATAACAGAATCGGAGGCAGAGCGTATTCGTTCGGCGGCAGAGAAACAACACGCCTCCCGTCCGAAGAGCGCGTTACGTCCGCCGGGGGAACGCAGAACTTCGCCGCCAGTATCTCAAGCTGTGCGACCAAGGCTGGAACACAAGCCGCAAATCTTGGAGATTCGTCAGCATAAAGCAGGTTCGGGTTCTAACCCACAACAGTCGGGAGAGCAAGTGGCTATCCCTCCCCAACCACCAGTTAGACAGCAGTCGCCGTCACCAATGAAGCCGACAACCCTCAATAAACCGGTGCGTCTCAGCGAACGGGATAATACCCCAACTGTAGAAGAAACGCAAGTAGAGTCTCAAGTAGAACTACAAGAAGAGCCTCAAGTAGAAGCAGTACAACCAGAGAGAAACGTTCTACCAGAGGAAAATGCCCCTGAACCTCAAGTCGTTGAAAAACGACCCGAACTTGTTGAACCTCCAGCAAGGCAAACAGCGCAGCGTCCAGGGCAAACAGTTGAACGGCCTGTATTGAAACGGGCCAATAAGGTTGACAACAATGCACCTCCTGCGGAGCCAGTAGCGAAACCACAAACAGGCGGGCCAAGCAGTGGGTCGCCAGTACGGCATAGTGCGCCGACTCCCCGATCAGCAGGAAAACCAGAGCGCTCTGCGCCCGTAGCCCCGCCAGTTCCACAACTGCACTCGCCACCGCAAAGACCAGGGCGGAATCTGTCCCCGATTGGCAGAAAATCTTCTGGAGGCGTTGAAGCACAAGAAGATTTAGTGACAGGACGCTCTAAGGGGCTTCGGGACAACGACGATGGTTTGGGATCGGCAGATACACCAGAAGAACTGTTATTAAGAAAACCAACTCCGCCCCGTTTGGTCAGCAAGCGGAAGGCTGCGTGGGAGGAAGAGGAAGAGGAAAGCCCAGAAGCAGCGAAGGCGAAGGCAGCAGCCAAAACCAAGCAGCGTCGCAATCAAATTGTCTTGGATGACGAAGATGATCTTGACGAAGTGGAAGGTTTGCCAGCTGCACTTCAGGTAAGTCTTTCAGTGGCGCGTCCTCCGAAGCAGCAAAAAGCTCGTCCAGCAGGGCCAGTAGTGGCAGCTCCAGCAGCGGCCACCAAAGTTGGCACTCGCAAAGGTTCAAGCTCACGCGATACCCAAAATGATAATCGCCGTCGGGAAGCAGCCAAACCAGAACGTCCCGAAAAACTGGTATTGAGTGGCAGTTTGACCGTAAGAGAACTAGCTACGGCTCTGGGAGTGGCAGAAACCGAGATTATCAAAACTCTGTTCTTCAAAGGCTTTGCGATCAACATTACCCAAACCCTGGATATCCCCACCGTCACAATGGTGGCGAATGAGCTGGGTGTGGAAGTGGAGACGCAAGAAGAACAAGCTGCGGCTACGAAAGTAACGGTAATGGTGACCGAGGAAGACGTGGATCACCTGCAACGCCGTCCGCCAGTCGTGACAATTATGGGTCACGTAGACCACGGTAAAACAACCTTACTCGATTCGATCCGCAAAACCAAGGTGGCTCAGGGAGAAGCCGGGGGAATTACCCAGCATATCGGTGCTTACCATGTGGATGTGGATTATGAAGGTCAACATCAGCAAGTTGTGTTCCTCGATACTCCTGGTCACCAAGCCTTTACGGCAATGCGGGCGCGGGGTACGCGAGTTACAGACATCGCTGTGCTGGTGGTTGCCGCTGATGATGGTGTTCAACCCCAGACGATAGAAGCCATCAGCCACGCGAAAGCAGCTGAAGTGCCAATTGTAGTGGCGATCAACAAAGTTGATAAGCCGGATTCCCAGATAGACCGCGTGAAGCAGGAGCTAACCCAATACGGTCTGCAACCTGAAGAATGGGGCGGCGATATCATTATGGTTCCGGTAAGCGCCATTAAAGGGGAAAACCTGGATACGCTACTGGAAATGATTCTGCTACAGGCGGAAGTTTTAGAACTATCCGCTAACCCAGACCGCCCAGCTAAAGGTACGGTGATTGAAGCAAATCTGGATAAATCAAGAGGTCCAGTTGCTACCTTCCTGGTACAAAATGGTACGTTGCGAGTAGGCGATGTCCTGGTAGTTGGCTCGGTACTGGGCAAAGTACGGGCAATGATCGATGACCGGGGAGATCGGGTGAGTGCCGCGACACCATCTTTCGCAGTGGAAGTGTTGGGCTTAAGCGACGTTCCAGCTGCTGGTGATGAATTCGAGGTCTACCCGAACGAAAAAGAAGCTCGCGCGATCGCTAACACCAGAGCCGACGAGCAACGCCAGTCACGCCTACAACAGGTGATGGCATCCCGCCGAGTTACCCTGGATTCCCTCTCAGCTCAGGCTCAAGAAGGCGAACTCAAGGAACTCAACTTGCTTCTCAAGGCAGACGTTCAAGGCTCCGTAGAAGCGATTCTGGGCGCACTCGGACAGTTGCCGCAAAATGAAGTGCAAGTTCGGGTGCTGTTAGCCGCTCCTGGGGAAGTTACTGAGACAGACGTTGACTTAGCTGCTGCCAGTGGCGCTGTGATTGTTGGGTTTAATACCACTCTTGCCAGTGGAGCTCGACAAGCTGCTGACGAGGCAGGTGTCGATGTGCGCGAATACAACATCATCTATAAACTGTTGGATGATATTCAAGGCGCAATGGAAGGTCTGCTGGAACCAGAGCAGGTCGAAGAACCCCTCGGAAGCGTGGAAGTTCGCGCTGTCTTCCCAGTCGGTCGCGGCGCTGTCGCTGGTTGCTACGTACTGTCCGGCAAAGTAGTTCGTAATTGCCGAGTGCGGGTGCGCCGCAACTCTCAAGTGGTGCACGAAGGCGTTCTGGATTCCCTCAAGCGGATGAAGGAAGATGCCAGGGAAGTCAACGCTGGCTACGAATGCGGTGTCGGTGTCGATCGTTTCAACGACTGGAAGGAAGGCGACATTATCGAAGCCTACCAGATGGTAAGCAAGCGCCGGACTCTATCGCCCAATTAGTTTTGAGTTTTGAGTTTTGAATTAAAAACATATTTAACTCAAAACTCAAAATTCAGGACTCAAAACTCTTTTATGCGCTCTTTTTGGTCAGAACCGTTTTTGTGGATTCATCTTGCTGGATTGGCAGCAGTTCCTATTTGCTTGGAAGCGTGCTGCCTATTCCTAGCTGTTGGCGATCCTGTGTCACCAGGGTGGCTGGAAATGTCTTTAGTGGCGGTTGTCGGCATTGCACCAGTATTCTGGATGCAGTGGAGCCGCCCTTTTTCCATTTTCAGCATCCTGGCAGTAGCGATGAAGCCAGAGCAATTGACAGATGAGCAACGATGCCTTTTGTCGCAATTCAAAACTCTAGGGAACAAGTTTATCGCTGGCGCAGCAGCCGTTTTCATGCTGGGGCTATTGTGGCTCCTGTACCAGACGGCACCCTTAGTGGCAAGCAAAGCAGCGTTTCTTCCCCAGTGGCGACTGGCGGGACTGCTAGCGGCGACACTAGCATTTCTGGCAGGCAATTTGTTTTTGCAGGTTAGCTTGAGCGTGGCGCGAGTTCTGTTCATCAGCGAAGCAGCGTTTTGGGGAACGCCACCTTATCCCCTAGAACGCATTTGTCAGGAGTTCACAATTCCGGGATTACAGGTAAATCAAATATTGCCAGCAGAAATCTCGCAAGCATCTGCTAAAATGCCAGCTGAGCTGGAATCAGCAAAGAGGGAACCAGTGTCTTCTGACTAAGAATACAAGCCTTTAGTCTACCTAGCCAATCATGGATAGTTTAAATTGAGATGTGCTTAAAAGCACAATCTAATTTGCGATTTAGGCTATCCTGGGAATAGATGGACAAATTCATTAAATAGCGGTTAGCTGATTTTAGATATTAAACGAGTGATATTAGATTTTCAAGTGAGTTTTAACTCTAAATCTAATATTTAGAATTTAAAATAAAAAATAGAATTGCTTTCATATATAAGCTGAAAACTCATTATTACTATAAAAGGTGCGTATGGTCATTTTCTCGGCTTCACAAAAAAGCGAATTTTCCGGCGATACCCAAATTTGGGAAAGCCTCAAACAAGCGATCGCATCCAGTTCCGGATTCCAGCGTTGGGAGCTGGAACGCCCTATGGATAAAGAACAACTTCAAGACGTGGGTATCGATTATCGGGTTCGCCGCTACTTGCGGGAAACATTAGAAACTTTGGCTTATTAGTCAGTTATCTAATGGCTAATAGTTAATAAAGACGGTCTTTTGTAAGAGTGGCTCCCCCAATGGTAAATTGGGGGAGCCACTCTTAGTTGCACATTGGGTCAATTAGCTATTAACCATTAGCTGCTACTTGATTAAATCGCCCAAATTCGGCAAGCCCTCTGCCAGTCGCCGGACTTGCTTGTAGACATCGGCAAGGCGATCACCCTCCACATGAACTTCTGGGGTAGGGTAATTTTGCAGCACTTCAATCAAAGTAATCTTATTATTTGGTAGAGCCGAACTCATCAAAGCTCCCCGCAAAGCCTGCACGTTGGCACCGCTACCAGTATGAATTACATCAGAGACTTGAGTCAGTGCAATTTCTCCTAGAGGGTTATTCAGCACCTTGTCTAAAAACAGAGCATTCACCTTTATTTCTTGCGTCAGCACCTTTCTTAATTCTTCAGGGTTTTTTCCAGCCATAGCTAGATAAGCACGCAACGCCGGCGAAAGTTCCCCAGTTTCCACAAAAGTTGTGAGTTCGGGAACCGATATTGATTCTCTGAGAATGCTGTATTTTAGCACCACCGATTCGGCAGCATCCGCAGGAGTGGCAAAGAGCCAAACCCCTGCAACAGCAGCTAAACAAACGAGACGCATTGACAGCAATAGATAGCGCATAGGGAACCAAAAAATCTTGTTCTACTTTGACGATACTCTGTAGCGATAAGTTGCAACCTCTGGCGCAAGAAACAATGGCGAACTATACCACAGGGACATCGCACAAACAGGGAATGCGATCGCATCCGTATTCAATTTTAAAAAAAAATATCCCTCAGCGAGTCCCTAAATCGTAAAGTAAGAAAGCACACAAAAAGCATCAATCGTATGATCTACAAGGGTTCTCATCGGAATTCCTCTCAGCTTAAGAGCGTCAATTTACGTCACAGCAAGGTAGGCACCGTCATCGGGACATCCCTGTTTAGCGCTTTGTTGCTTTGGTCTGGCGGGGTAATGGCATTTCCTGCTACTGCCCTTATAGAGCCATCAACATCCATAGCGCAAGTTCCCGCAGGCGCAACCGTCGTCTATGTCAACCAATCCACAGGTAACGATAGTACCAGTGCTGGTAGCCAAACTACACCCTATCGCACCATTTCCTATGCCCTCCAGCAAGCCTCATCTGGCACAGTCGTTCAGCTGGCACCTGGTTCCTACACCGCTGATACAGGGGAAGTCTTCCCCCTCGTCGTCAAAAAAGGTGTGATTTTGCGCGGCGATCCTGCGACCAAAGGACAGACAGTAGCAATTATTGGCGGTGGTGGCTACAACAGTCCCACTTTTTCCGGTCAGAATATTACAATGCGCGCAGACAACGACGCGGAAGTTGCAGGATTAACTATCACTAACCCTAATCCGAGAGGAACTGGGCTGTGGATTGAATCTAGTAATGCAAAAGTGAGTAATAACACCTTTTCCAACAGCAGGCGGGAGGGGGTTCTCGTCACGGGTACTGCTAATCCCAAGATTGAAGCAAACGTCTTTACCAGGAACGAGGGAAATGGTCTTTCTGTTGCCAAGACAGCGACAGGCGAGATCCGCAACAATCTGTTTCAGGAGACTGGTAGTGGTATTGTGGTCACTGAGACGGCATCACCTTTGATCGTAGAAAACCGCATCATCCAAAACGTTGATGGGGTGGTTGCCTCTAACTCAGCGGCTCCTGTGCTGCGTAGTAACATAATTGAGGCAAATACGAGCTATGGAGTGGTGGCAACCGGGACTGCACAACCTAATCTAGGTACTGCTGACAGTCCGGGGCAAAATCGCATACGTAATAACACCAGGTTTGATGTTGCGAACATTACCCGTACCAATACGATACTGGCAGTTGGCAACGATATTGATGCTAAGAAGATTTCTGGCCGCGTAGACTTTGTAGCAACATCAGTTCCAGGCGGTGGCTTTGCTGATATTCAAGGTAACTGGGCGCAAGCATATATTCAAGCCTTGGTAGCTAAAGATATTATTGCTGGTTTCCCAGATGGCACTTTCCGCCCTAACCAACCTGTGACACGCGCTCAGTTTGCGGCTATTATCAATAAGGCATTTGCCCCAACACAAACACAGTCGGCTATTAATTTTACCGACGTTAGCCGGAATTATTGGGCTTATCAGGCTATCCAAACAGCTTCTCAGGGCGGTTTTCTATCGGGGTATCCGGGTCCTGTATTTCGACCGGAACAGCGTATCCCCAGAGTTCAGGTTTTGGTTTCTCTAGCGAGTGGTCTGAAGCTGCGCTCTGATAATACTAATGTGTTGTCGGTGTTTAGCGATCGCTCTCAAATTCCGACTTGGGCAAGCACTGCGATCGCAGGGGCGACTCAACAACAGTTGGTAGTAAATTATCCTACCCTAGCTCAGCTTAATCCTAGTCGCGATGCTACCCGCGCTGAAGTGGCGGCATTTGTCTATCAGGCGCTAGTTAATGCTGGCAAGGCTGAGGCTATTGCTTCACCTTATCTAGTCCAGGCTCCTTAAGATGCTGAAAGCGCCAGTTTTCCTAATGCTGGATGCTGGCGCTCTACATTAAATGAGTGTTATAATATAATTTACCTATCAGCAATTAGCTGAAAAGTAAATGCGGGTGTAGTTCAGTGGTAGAACGTCAGCTTCCCATGCTGAATGTCGTCGGTTCGAGTCCGATCACCCGCTTTTGTATATGCGATCGCCTTTTGCTTCATGAGTGCGATCGCTCATTCATTCCCTCCCAACTTTTCCTGTAAAGCTTGCCACGCCTCAATCTGTTGCTGTAACTGCTGTTCGGGCGATCGCATGAAAGCCTCCTGAGTGCGATCACGCCTGACACGATAACCTCTCCAACCAGAAGATACAATAAAATCGACCATCGCCAGAGGTGAACGCGATGCCCCCACTACTTGACAAAACAACCGATCAACGCATTGTCCATCATGGAACTTGGGAACAGTTCAAGTTCATCCAGAAGGGCTTTGATGGTTCTCCTGGGATGCGGCTGTTTTACTATGACGAGACGATCGAGATTCTTATGCCAGGACAAGACCACGAAGCCTTTGCTCGCGTCATTTTTTACTTAGTGACTACCTTTCTGGTTGAACAGGGAATCTTCTTCAAGCCTACAGGAGCAATGACTCAGGAAAAAGAAGGCGTTGTCTCGGTTCAGGCGGACGAGTCATACTGCATTGGGAGTGTGAAGGCGATTCCCGATTTGTCGATTGAAGTGGTTTTTACCAGTGGAGGCATTAGCAAGTTAGAACGCTACAAAGCTTTGGGTGTATTAGAAGTTTGGTTTTGGGAAGATGGATCGCTTAAGCTGTATCATCTTCAAGACGGTAGTTATGAACCCATCGATCGCAGCCAGCTACCCGGACTCAATGACCTGGATCTTGATTTATTGAAACGCTGCATCTTGATGGCGGAGACTGACGCTGGAGAAGCGATTAGAGCGTTCCGTCGAGAGATTTAGGGCGATACAAAGTCAGGACTTTTAGCAGAGGCGCTTCTCATAAGGATTCGAGAAACTACCACGACCTCCGATGAGAGGGCGACTAGTGGTCTGTCAACAAGGAATTGACGGATATAACCGCTTCAATTTAATCCGGGCATCTTCGGTCGTAAATCGCCAATCTACAGGAGAAGAATTTTGATTTCGGCGTTGTTC
>NZ_JAMPKJ010000067.1 GCF_039962115.1 Funiculus sociatus GB2-C1
CCATGTCAACAGAAACTTTCGGATGGGCGCAAAAAGCGGCTCTGGGTAAGGCGCTTTCCTCTCTGTTTTACCATTTTTTGGGGTGGTCAGTTACTTTTGCCGGGGTGCACTAGCTTTTCTTGCAGGCGAGGCGATGGCTGAATATCGTGCGGGTAAAACTCAAAAATTAGACCCAGAAACAATGTGAAATCGCGTACAACTAACGCATTCCGTAGAGCCTTTACCGATTTACCAAAGCAAGTTCAACAACAGACACGCGAGGCATATCGCCAATTTAAACAAGATCCCAGTCATCCCAGTCTTCGCTTTAAAAAGATCCATCCAGAATTGCCAATCTATTCTGCTCGAATCAGCAAGAGTTATTGAGCCGTTGGACAGTTAGACGGAGATACCGTTATTTGGTTTTGGGTCGGCTTGCACGCAGAGTATGATAAGTTACTATTTCAGTTGTAGCGTTAGTAAGCTAACAGTGCGTTGGAGCGGACGGGACACAAGTTGTCTAACGAGCAATGCTCACCTGATTTATGGATTGATCGCACTTTGTCACCTATTCATCTCCTCACCAGATAACAGGTGATGAGGGTGGTAGATGCGATCGCTCTTTACTTTTTTATAGATAGGCGATCGTGTTCTCGACCAATTTTTGTAGAATGCGATCACCTACATCAAGAAACATATCAAAAGCGCGATCGCGCCGATCTATAGCCATTCCATAATAAAAATAAAAATAAACCCAGCTCTCAAAGAGCTGGGTTATAGGAAAAACGGGCTAATCTGTAGTCGATTAACCCGATATCTTGGGAACGCGCACAATAATTACTTTTGCACAACCAACTTAACGTTGGCGTTGGCAAGACCGCGTTGCTTGACTTCTGCCAAGGTCTTGTTAACAGCATACTTCTGATTAATCGAGTTAATCAGTTCGGTTTGGTTGTGCTTCTTGGCAACGCCCCACAGGTCAGCGATCAGGTCGAAAGAACCATCGCTATTGCGAGACCAACCCAGGTCATATTCGCCTTCCAAAACTGCAACGATGTCGGAACGAACGCGCTGACCGTTGTAACCACGAACATCAGCTTCGGACTTAACGCTGATACCGAGGTCGCGGAGAGAAGCCTTCAGGATTTCGGCATCGGTGATTTTGGTACGCAGGGTGCTAAAGTGAGACATTGGGATTTCCTCCAGTAGAGAGTTAAGAGAAACGACAACTTTTTTGTTTCGAGACCGCCGCCTTAGGAAATTACTTGGCGGCTTTTTTATCAAACTACTAGCAATTTGCTAGTCTTTCCTCCTGTTGGGAGCAGGAGAAAGCTTTTAGAACTCCATTCGCTGATACTCAGCAACGGAGGACGCAGCAGGTCGCGCTCGCTGTCTTGCCCAGTCCCTCAGGGCCGTAACCTGCTCGTTCATTGTCCGGGAAAGCGGCAGCGTGGCTTTAATTGCCGCAATGATATCAAGCTGGGTAAATTCGCGCTCTTGGGCAAATGCTTCGTACATTGCCGCAATCAATCCCTGCTCAATTTCTGCCCCGGAAAATCCATCAGAAACCTTAGCCAGCTGGTCTAGGTCAAAGCGAGAAAGGTCGCGCTTCCGCTTGGCAAGGTGAATCTGAAAAATGTCCTTACGTTCTTCCGCGTTAGGAAGATCGACGAAGAAAAGCTCGTCAAAACGTCCTTTGCGGAGAAATTCCCCTGGTAAACGTTCAACCCGGTTGGCAGTTGCCATCACGAACACCGGAGAAGTCTTTTCTTGCATCCAGGTGAGGAAGGAACCAAAAATCCGGCTGGATGTACCACCATCTGAGTCAGCAGATCCCGAAGTACCAGCAAAGGCTTTGTCTAGTTCGTCGATGAAGAGAATGGTCGGAGAAATCGACTCTGCTGTTTTCAGGGCGTTCCGCAAGTTAGCTTCTGACCGACCTACCATTGAGCCATCATACACTCGGCCCATATCCAGGCGCAGAAGTGGCAAACTCCAGAGGCGGGAAGTTGTTTTGGCAATTAAGGATTTACCGCAGCCAGGAACGCCTAGAATTAACATTCCCTTCGGTTGAGGCAAACCATACTCTCTCGCCTTTTCTGTAAAGGCGTTCGATCGCTGTCTCAGCCAGCGCTTCAACTCTTCTAAACCGCCAACTGCATCAATAGTTTCGTCTTCTTCAATGAATTCTAATATGCCGTTGCGACGGATTAATTGCTTTTTTTCAGAAAGAATAATATCTACTTCTGATTCAGTTAGGCGGCCTGTTTTAACGTATGCCTTACGATAAACTTTTTCAGCTTCATCCCTGGTCAAACCCAAGGCGGCTTTTAACATTTTTTCCCGCGCTTCTGTCGTTGTACGACGGTTGCGAGTTTGCTCTAGCTGACTGGTCAATACTTGGTTGAGTTCTGCCAGGTCTGGCAGGGGGTAGTCTAAAACTACTACTTCTTTTTCCAGCTCGATCGGTATCTGTTGGAACGGTGACATGAGGATAATGGTTTTTTGCGTGCCTTTGAAGCTGGCGATCGCATCCCTCAACCATCGAGTTGTTGCTGGTGATTCAATAAACGGGTGTAAATCTTTGAATATAAAGATACCTGGTTCTCTTTGGCGTACTACCCATTCAATCGCTGCCTCTGGAGAAACAGTATTATGTTGGGTAATATTGCGAGGTTGGCCGTACTCGACTATGCCGTGGGTGACTGTCCATATGAACACACGCCGCTGCTGGGATCTTGTTTGAGCAATTGTGGCAATTGTTCTCTCAGCCCTTTCTTCCTCGGATGTCACCAGGTAGATTAGGGGATATTGAGCTTGAACCAGAATATCTAGCTCTTCTTTCATAATCTATCGACCCATTAGAGACGGCACAACCATTAGCCAACATTCGCACTGCTTGCCTTGATTCGAGCAAGGCACCCGCTCATAGAGGAGGAACCTTAGCAGGGAACCAACTCTTGTTCTCCTTGAGAATCGGTACCAACTTCACTTCTGGTACCTTCAAGGGTGGTTAGCTCCTCAGCCATTACGCCAGGCTGATTACCAAGGGCAACCATTTCTCCATCTCGCACTACCACGGAACTAGAACACTCCGGACAAGAATATACCCGATGCGTCCCCCCGTGATTTGCCTCTACCTCATCCACCACTTCCGGGTTTGTCAGGTAGAAAACAATCGCTCTTTCAACCATTGATGACATCGGTTCCGAGTCAACAGCAGATCGAATTTTGAGCTGACGATGAAGACCTGGAGGAAGATATAACGTAACCTTTTGCTTATCTTGCATATAACTTTTCAGTCGTCCTACCCGGGTATATTTCACAGGTTATCTGTCTTATTCCGGGCTGTCAAGACGTTAAGCCAGCATGACGGCAATATTGTTACATTGCTTAATATTTCACCCGATTGTCCGGCAGAGGATGGGGGACTGGCGAATGAATAAAAGCAGCCAGAACGGAGATATTGGCGTAGGTGTACAAATATTCCAGCCGAGTCGGAAGTCAGAGTTGGCAAGCCAATTGTGGCAATACGAGAGCGATCGCATATACTGCGATCGCCCTCATGATGATGCTGTGGGGTTGTCGCGCCACCGATAACCAGTCAGCAACCTGGAAAATATATAACAACCCGCGCTATGACTTCGAGTTTCCTTATCCCAGTAACTGGATTGCCGCCCCAATGCCAGACAATAGAGATGGGCGGGCGTTTAGAGATCCGCAGAACCTAGAAGTAGAAATACTGGGAGTAGCGGGTGATAGTTTGCCAGAAATTGAACTGGTACCATCGGGACAAAAGCACCCTCATACATCCATGCAGCAGAACTTTACTACCCAACAGGGGATAACCGGGAAGCTGCAAGTAGAACTGCGTTCTGATATCAGTTGGATGAGACTGACCTTAATTCAGGGAAGGATACGCTACTACTGGCAAGGGCGATCGCCTTCCGGACAATTTGACGATTATTATCGCTTCTTCTATTACGTTGCTGGTCAATACCGCATTCCTGAAATAAAAAATTAAAAATGGGAATTATGCAAGTTTTAACAGAGGCTGAGCCTCCTAACCTTCGTTCCCAGCATCTGACTGAGCATGATGGGCATGAGAAGTTAAAAATTTAAAATCGAGATTCGGCAATTTTTAATTTTTAATTTTGCTTTTTTAACTCCCCTAGCGCTTAAAATCAGTCTCAGGGATGAGGCTTTATTTCATTAAACTGCCCAAACCGTGTAATTTTGTCGTAGATAAAACCAATAAAACAATCCTTTAATTCCATGCCTCCGGAAACAGAATCACCATTGAATACACCCACTGAATCTCACCCATTGCGGGTTTTGATTGTGGAAGACGACCCGATGATGCAGCTGGGTTTGGAGCAGTCATTAGCCGCTCACCCCCAGTTCACCATCGTTGGACAAGCTGAAGATGGATACTTAGGCGTAGAAGCTGCTCTGAGACTGAAACCGGATCTGGTTGTGATGGATATTGGTCTGCCGCGACTGGATGGAATTGCTGCCACCCAGCAAATTAAGGCAGCACTTCCTAATGTCCGGGTGGTTGTCCTGACATCCCACACCACAGAAACAGAAATCATTGCTGCCCTCTCTAGCGGTGCCGATGCCTACTGCATCAAAGGTGCTAGTGTAGAGCGATTGTTAGCAGCAATCACTGCTGCCCAAGAAGGTGCCACCTACCTTGATCCGCAAATTGCGCGTCGAGTAATTGACCATCTTAAACCGCCTTCAACGAGCAGCGCCGTCTCAAATTTATCCCAACGGGAATTAGAAGTATTGAAACTGATGGTAGAGGGTAAAAGTAATCCGGAGATTGCTGCTGCCCTCTACCTAAGTCCCAACACTGTGAAAACACACGTCCGAGGGATTATGAATAAATTGTCTGTCGATGACCGGGTGCAGGCAGCTGTTGTTGCCCTCCGTTCGGGGCTGGTGTAGCCTAAAGACACTTTTAGGAAAGCCTTTCTACAAAAAAGTCCGGCGATCCAAGTGATAGATTTGGGTGATTCGCTTAATATCCTGTGTCAACTTTGCCCGGTATCGGTGATTAGAAACTTTCGCTTCTGGCCGGTTGGAGAATTTTCTGCTGGTGAGAGGGTGTTTTGTAATTGCCTTTGGCTGAATTAAAACAATACCAAGGCGTTGTGCGTAAAAGTAGAATAACCCCATGATGACTAGGCACCATTGAATTCAGCGTCAGATTTAAAGTACGACGGGTAAGAGCGATCGCACTTCATGCCGTTGTCTCACCTAGCTGGGTGAAAACAAGCTATTTCTTCGTCTTCGCTTTAGTCAGCCAGAGACTTAAGTCTCTGGCTTATAGCTAACGTGCATTAAAAAAACTGAACTTTGTTATTGTTAGTCGGTTAAAACCGACTTTAGTTATACGCCTGGGGTTTAAACTTCAGGCGAAATTAATTCATCCTATTGATTCACCTGATTGGATGAGGTGAGAAAAATGGGGAAAATATAGAGATGAATTAAAATAGTTTTTAAGAATATAAACTTAATGAATATCCTCCTTTTGTATGAGATAGTTGGGTGAAGTGGGAGCTGGGAAATAACAAGTACCTTAGAAAGTGTAAGGAACACAACACTAATTCAAAAAACACAAATTAAAGGAACCAAAAACATGACAGCTCCAACTAATACTTTCAACGCTCAAGCTAATGCCCAAATCAACAAACCTGTACTCAAGCGCGGTTCCACAGGAGCAGCGGTTCAGGAACTGCAAAGACTGTTAAATCGCTGGGAAACTTACTTTGGCGATATTGACGGTATCTTCGATATAGTGGTAGAAAATGGCGTAAGAGCCTACCAGCATCGGGTCTTTTTGAAAGAGGATGGCGTTGTCGGAAACGTAACATGGCAAGCTCTTTATTCTGGCGCGCCAGTCAATATGCCTGTGCTGAAAAAAGGTAGTAACGGTGAAATAGTGGTAATGCTTCAGCGTCTTTTACAGACAACGGGCGATTTTAATACTGCGACTAGCCCGAATTTCGGCCCGCGCACAGATGCAGCGGTGAGATCCTTCCAGAAGCGTTTTAATTTAGTTGTGGATGGAATTGTGGGCGATCGCACTTGGCACGCTCTGAGCAAAGTTCCCCACTAGAAACAGTTAGGAGTGTTGAGTTATAAGTTATGAAGTCAACACTCCTAACTCAAAAAAGCGATGAGTTATGAGCCTAATTCCAGTATTGCCAAAGTCTCTTGTGTTAGCGTTAGTGCTAATTCGCTGTTGGTGCGTGAGAATACTCGGTTGGGTAACTCGAAGTTGAAGTTATAAATATTTTTATTTTTCAACCTTGCGATCTCACCTTAAGTAATTAAAAATATTACTTTCTTTTTAATTACTTAAGGAAAATTTATTTAATTTTGAATTTTGCCTTTTTAATTTTTAATTGGTAATGTGAACCAAAAAGTTGAGCCGCGGTTGGGGTGGCTAATCACGCCAATTTCGCCGCCGTGGGCTGCGATCGCTTGCCGACAGAGATATAATTTTAGCCCAATGCCTGTCGTGCAGCTGTCTCTAGCATCGCGGACGTGGAGATCGAATAAGCGATCGCATTCTGATTGGCTCATCCCTGCGCCGTTATCCTGAATGGTACATCGTAGCATCCCTGCCTCAATCTTGGCGCTCAAAGTTAAACTTATTCCAGGGGGATTATGTTTTAAAATATGAGTAAATAAATCTTGCAACGCTCGCTGCAACTTAGCCGCATCGACCATTACCAATGGTGAATCTTCTGAAACCAGATTCGTTATATTCGCTTGATTTGCTTTGATTATTGGCTGCAAATCTTCGAGCATTGGTCTTAAAATTGTATTTAATGGTAGCGGCTCAGGATGTAAGACAATTCCTGGCTCTTGGGAAATTTCTAGTAATAAATTAATCATCCCCAGTTGGCGATCGCCAGCCTGAATCATCCGCTCTAAAATATGGCGAGAGATCGGTATCGTATCTTGCGGGCTTTTAAGAAAATTATTGAGCAACAATAAGTTACCCAAAACGGGCGTGCGTAGTTCGTGGTAAACAGTATTTAAAACTACGTCTTTAAGGCGGTTCAACTCTTGAGATTTTGTAATAGCCTGCTGTAACTCGGCTGTGCGTTCCAAGACTTGAGTTTCCAAACTGTTATTAAGCTCTGATAATTGCTCATAAAGTTGTGCTTGCTGGATAGCGATCGCTACTTGCGTCGCCAGTGAAGAAAGCAAGTCAATTTCAAATTGCTGCCAGTGACGCGGTGCGCTGCATTGATTGGCGATTAGCATCCCAAAAAACTGGTCGCCAACTATAATAGGGACGCACAAACTGGCTCTGATTTGATATTTGGTGTAGTATGCAGCATGAAATCGAGATTTCGCTACCGCTTGAGTATCATCAATTGCTCTAACCTGACCTTGTTTAAAAAGTGATTTTATTTCTTTTAAATGACGATCATTCGTCACCCATCCACGAATTGAGCGCCAATTTGGGGCAACAGATTCTGCTAAAACTTTGCCTTGACAATTGTCATTAAGATGTCCAATAAAAACTCGGTCTGTTTGCAGAAATTGCCGGACTTCCTCAACTGTGGTGTTGAGAATTTGATCGAGATCGAGCGAGCGCCTAATTCTTAGGGAAATTTCTCCTAGTAAGCGATCGCGTTCAGCAGCAACTCCTAGTTGCGCTTCCGCAGCTTTGCGTTCAGTGACATCTAAAATATATCCGTCATAGTGTATAATTTCCCCCCTTTCATTGCGGACGATAGTGGTAAAGTCATAGACCCAACGCACAGAGCCATCTGAGCGAATCAGGCGATAATCTTGTTCGTAAGAACTAACACTTTTCTCGGCGCTATAAGCTTGGATCTCAGCATCCACTCTAGCCAAGTCATCGGGATGAACAATGCTGGCATAAGGCACTCTACCAGTTAAAAAATCTTCTGGTTGATAGCCGAACTGAGCCACATTAGGCGAGACGTATTCTACAGGCCAATTTTCTTGTGCAAGCCAGCGGAAAACTGTGACTGGCCCACCGATGAAAAGTCGCCGTTCTCTCTCCAGCGCTTCTTGGGCAGCTTTGCTTTGCGTGACTTCCATCATCAAGCCATCCCAGACCATATCACCATTAGGCTGCTTTTCTGGACGAGAAGCGCATTGTATCCACTTTATTTTTCCAGTAGGGGTAATAATGCGACCTTCCCAAGCCCAAGGTTGCAAGGTGGCGGCAGAAATATCTCCAGATTCTCCATAAGTTTTTAAATCATCCGGATGAATTAACTCTTTGAGCAGTTGAAAATTAGCCTCCACGTTTTCTGGTTCTAACTCGAACAATTCTCGATAGCCAGAAGTAGCACATACTAGCGACTCGTGACCATCATGAGTCCGCAGGTATTGGTAAATCATACCTGGTAAGTTGTCAGTCATTCTTGGGAATTTAAGCTCGCTATGTTGTAGCTTGTCTTTAGTTTCCTCAAGATTTTGAATACCAGTGTCAGCCAAGATTTGTTGGAGCCTTTCAAAGGCTGCTTCATCCCGACAACATTCTCTTATCGCTTGTAGATATTCAGGCATTAGAAATCACATCTCTTTGTTTTAACTCAATAATTTTTCAATAGTTACACCAGGTTGGCAGGTTAAAAAGTATGAATTATTAAGGATAAAGTTTTGGCTTCTGGCGGGAATGAAAAGGGTAATTTAAGCCTTTGTTTCCAGGCTGGGCATGGGAATGCGATTCTTAAGGGTCTACCTCTTTTGGAAAACATAAATTACAAAGGTAGTGTAAGGCTCTGCCTCACAAATATACATTCCCAAGCTGAGCTTGGGAACTAGAAATTTATTCGTGAGGTCTTAAGAGTCCCCAGTCAAGAGTCCCCAATCCCCAGTCCCTCCTTCACACTTCATCCTTCTTTTAGTGTTCCCTAAAACTGTGGAGAAATGTAGTAGGGATTTTTAAATATCATCTTTTTAATTTACAATAGGCGATCGCTTTTTCACATCCTTCCGGCGATTCACCCGATTGGGTGATTGTGGAAAAAGCTCATTTAATATCCACAATCAAAAGACTCATCTAAAGGTAAAGTAAACCAGAAAGTTGCACCGTCTCCAGGTGAACTAATAACACCAATTTCGCCGCCGTGAGCGATGATGATTTGCTGACAAAGATATAATCCTAAACCGATACCAGTTGAGCGTCTAGCTTGGGAACCACGAGCATAAAGTTCAAAGGCGCGATCACACATTTCTTGGCTCATCCCCACGCCGTCATCTTCAATAGTGCAGCGCATCATCTGATTCTCAACTGTGGCCTTGATGGTCATTTTGAGTCCGGGTGGATTGTGGTTCAAGGCGTTGGTGAGCAGATTTTCAAACACGCGCCGCAGCTGAAGCGGATCTGCATTGACGCTGGGCAATTCGCCCTGAACTTGATTTGTCAGGATAGCATGGTTTTTAGCGCACAACAGCTCGAAGTCTTCAACAATGGCTTGTACTAGAGAGCCAATTTGGGTTGGTTCGCGGTGGAGGAGAACGCCTCGAACGTCGCTAGTATGAACTTCTAGCAGGGAATTTATCAGACGGAGTTGGCGATCGCTACTTTGAATCATTCGCTCTAAAATTGAGCGAGGAACGGGAATTGTCTTTTGTTGATGGCTAATGGCTAATTGTTCATGGCGATTAGTCATCAACAAATTCTGCAACACGAGTAACCCGCCGACGATCGGCGTTCGCAGATCGTGGGAAACTGCGTGTAGGAAAATATCTTTAAGCTGATAGAGTTCTTGAACTTCCTCTATTTTTTGCTCTAATTGGGCGGTGCGTTCTTGGACTTGGCATTCCAGGTTGGCATTGAGTGCTTGTACCTGGTTGAATAGAGAGGCTTGTTGGATTGCGATCGCTACTTGGGTTCCCAACTGTTCGAGTAAGTCGATTTCCATTGGTTCCCAGCGTCTCGAACTGCTGCATTGATTGACAATCAACGCCCCTAACAGACCTTGACCGTGTACGCTAATTGGTACAGCCAAGACTGATTTAACTTGATAATCGTTGTGGTAAGATGCGATCGCTTTTGGTACTTGTACCTTACTTGTGTCCTCAACCATTCGGACGCAATTCTCCTCAAACATCGTTCTCAAGCCTGCGAGAGAACTTTCATCATCAAGTACCCAACCCAAAATTGACGGATAATTTGAGTTTACCGATTCTACAATCACCTTTCCTTTACCGTTACCATCTGCATGACCGATGAAAACGCGGTCAGCTTGCAGAAACGAACGAACTTCCTCAACTGTGGTGTTGAGAATTTGCTCCAGGTTCAGCGATGAACGGATGCGCCCTAGAGTTTCTGCTAATAAGCGATCGCGTTTTTGCGTCATGCGTTGCTGGATTTCCGCCTGCTTGCGTTCAGTAATGTCGTTCCCTACAGTAAGCAAACATTCTTCGCCGCCCAAGTTAATAATTTCCGCAGAAAAAAGTCCTATTACCACTTCGCCTGACTGCTTGCGAAACTCGTATTCCTGGTTACGAACCGCCCCATGTTCCTGCAATAACTTGATAACTTGCAGGCGTTCTTCTGGATTAACCCAGATTTGCAATTCAGTTAAATTATGACCAATCACCTGCTCGCGTGTGTAGCCGGAAATATCTAAGAAAGTTTCGTTAACGTCAATATATCGCCCATCTTTAACTGTAGAAATTGTAATCGACTCAGGGCTAGAACTAAAAGCTTTCTTAAATTTCTCTTCTGAAACCCGTAGCGCTTCTTCTACCTGCTTGCGCTGAGTAATTTCGCGGACAATTGCCACAACTTCCTCTTCCCCAAGAGACACCAGCCGCGCTTCCCAATAGCGCTTGGTTCCGTTCAGATGCAGATGGTACTCTAGGTTTTGAGTTTCTCGTGTAGAGATTGCTCGCTCAATGTGGTGCATGAATAATTGAGCTACATCTGTTGGCATTAGCTCGCACAAAAGTTTTCCAACGATTTCATCAGGCGGAACTATCAAATCGCTGGCTTTTTCTGCTTTAAAATCCAGATATTTTCCGTCTTTGCTGAAGATAAACATCAAATCTGGAATCGCATTTAAAAGGGCGCGATTTTTCTCTTCACTTTTTTTAACCCTTTCTTCCGCCTCCTTGCGTTCTGTAATATCCCTAACACTAGCCGCCCGAACCAATCTACCTTGATACAGAATACTTTTAGCAGCAACCTCTGCGATAAAAGTTGTTTTATCTTTTCTCAACGCGATCGCTTCAAAAGGTTGATCTGAAGGTGAGCGCAATCTTTGCCTAATCGTTTCGTGGGAAGGAACGGCTGCGACATCCAGAAGCGACCTACCAATTAATTCGTCTGTTGAATAGCCAAATAATATTTCGGCGGCAGGATTAACATCTAAGATTTTCCCTTGTTCATGAATCAAAACGGCTTCAAATGTTGCGTTATAAAAAACTTCTAGTCTGGTTTGAGTATTAGGCAATCTTTCCGCCTTAACTAGATTGGTTGAAGTGTTTACTGAACCCCCAGCCTGCAAATTAAAGCAGTGTTTTTGAATCTTACCGATAGTTTCTTTCATGCTTTAAGCCTCTTTCTATATTGTTGGTAATCTGGTATAATTGATGCCAACAATAATTTATTGCCGCCAGACTCAGTAGAAGTCGGGAAGGCAAAAGTTAAAATTGATGAACCTGGGAACAAATTCCTCTTCAATGCTTCATCATGGAAACTTCATATTTCCGAAAAACCTTAATTTTTCACCCGATTGGATGAGCCATTTGTGTGAGTACGACCACGCGAGAATCAAGTCATTCTATATAAAGACTATTCACTAAGTCTTGGTACGCTTCCCTACGTCTAAGATGAAACTTCTAACTTTGACCAAAAGTCAATTTTCTCACCCGGTGAAATTCGCCAGCACTTTAGGACTGTTATCGGCGCTAGTGTTTAGTACATCTACTTCAACTCTAGCCCAGCCTTCCCAGCCCGCTAGTTCGCCAGCGCGAAGCAGCACCAACTTGACTGTAAAACGCCAATATGGAACCTGTCCTCAAAAAGTCGGGTTGACGACATTATTAGTTCCATTTGAAGGCGGCGCGGAGCATACAGTTGTAGCAAACACTCGCGCGATCGCAGGATCTGCCAGAGTTTCGAGTTCGGGTAAGAAGTTCGTAGAATACGAAGCCCCATTACAAAGAACCTACGCCTCCTGTGTCGGTCAAGCAACTTCCCCAGAACTGCGGGCGTACCGCTTCCGCTTGGGCAATGGCAAAGTTTATTTCCGCGTAGATGTTGGTTGGGTTAATGGCACTACTCAAATCACATCTAGAAGTTTGTCAGCAGGGCTTCCCTACGTGCGTTGGATAGCCACCGAATAACTGCGGAGTGAATAAGTTGGGAAAGTGAAGCTACACATCTGATTTTCTCAGTCCCCTTAAAAAAGGGGCTGAGAAAAGCGATTAGTGCAGCGGGAAAAAAATGAATTGGTATAACACCTAAGTAGCGATCGCGTTCAACCCATAAAATTGTAAGATAGCTGAACCAGTCCCGAACTGTATGTCTGACATCCAGTCAGCTTCAAAAATGTGGTAGTTAATTGATTAGAAAATAGTGGAATTCCTTCGCCTAAGACGATTGGGTGTATTGAAAGAATCAGCTCATCCACAAGATTGTTGCTGATGAAATCGTGAATTAATAGAGAGCCTCCCACTAACCAGATATTCTTTCCATCAACCTGACGTAAATCATCTACAAAGTTCTTCACATCTGTTGCGATAAATTCAGCATTGTTGTCCGATGGGCAGGAAGGATGCCTTGTGAAAACATAATTCTTTTTCCCTTTGTACGGATATTCTCCAAAAGTAAGAACTTGTTCATAGGTTTTTCTGCCCATAACAACGGTGTCAACGCCAGCGTCGAACTCCGAATAACCATAATCTTGGTCTGTGAACAGCCAGTCAACATTACCAGAAGGGCGTGCAATATAGCTGTCTAAACTAGATGCAATAAATAATATGACTTTACGCATAACAACACCTAAACAAATGCACTACAGATAATCTAAGTTTAGAGCGATCGCTGTGCAAGGCTGTTCGATTAGAGCTTATTTGAGGGAATTGCAGTTTCATTTTGTATTCCCCAGACTTGATACCATGAAAGCCTTTAATTATTCCCCTGCTTTTCTAATAACCAGTTGCTGCCAAATCCAGTTCATGCACGTAAGTAACCCGCTGCACTCTAGTTTCAAAAGAGCCATCAGGATATAAGTTTAATAAACGAAATCCTGGCTCTACTTTATCTAGGGAAAAATTGTGGCTGTGAGGCTCAAATTGAATCGAAGTAGAAGGACTACCCAGATAGTGAACACCGCCACGCCGTTGATAAAATTCTTGGTGAATGTGACCAAAAATCACCAACTTTACTTGAGGATGGCGATCTATAACAGCAAAAAGTTCCTCTGGATTCTGTAGTGTGCTGCCATCTAGCCAATCTGAATCCACGAGAAAAGGTGGGTGGTGAAAACCGATCAGGATAGGTCTATCGCTGGCTAGCTTTAGCTGCGTGTCCAGCCAAACTAGGCTTTCTGGCGATAGTTTGCCATGCACGCAACCAGAAACATGAGAATCAAGTAGCAAAAACTGCCAGTCTCCGGCTGCAAAAGACTTTTCTGGAGAAATGGGAGCCTCTTTTAACACCTGCTGCATCACCAAAGGCTGATCGTGGTTGCCTGGTACCCAGTAGGTAGGGATAGATAAGGGACTCAGCAATTCTGCCAACCGTTGATATGATTCCGCCTTGCCATCTTGGGACAAATCCCCAGTCAGCAGTAGTATATCTAGCTGAGACAATAGTTTTTGCAATTGCTCTAGAACTGCATGAAATGACTTTTCCGTAGGAAGACCTAATAATTCTTTTTTGGTGTCGGCAAACAGGTGAATATCTGTGATTTGAGCGATCGCAAGCGGCTTGGCTGGAATCATAAAGTTTTGTAATGGAATCTGGTAGCGGCTCAAAGAAAAATAGTTAGGACACTAAACCCCAATGGCTCTGCTGTAATAGGTAAACATCGATTTATAGCTTTCCTACGGAACAAGTTAATAAAATAACTCTAAAGATAGATGAATATTAAAAACTCCGTGTAAACACTTACGTCTTTAGATGGGTAATACATTACCGTTAGAGGTCGTCAAATACCTGCGATCTAGGAACCGCCCATATGTGATGACGATCACATATAGCGCCGGAAATGGAAATCTGCCTGTAAATACAGCAATAATCTACTAAGAATTTTTCTCTAGGTAAGTAATCGTCAAAATTTGGTATAGTAGTAATCTGAATTTATGGCGGCATAGCCAAGTGGTAAGGCAGAGGTCTGCAAAACCTCCACCCCCAGTTCAAATCTGGGTGCCGCCTTTGTAAAATAAAACTGCCTTTTTAGGCTCCTATCGGAGCTAAGGCGGGCAAAATGCCCACTCTAAAATGAATCCGGGCGCGGCATACAGGGAAGGTTCTTATTCGGGGATACCGACGAGACGACCGTCACCGGGAATTACCTTACCGATGGAATAAGCGGCAATTCCTTGGGATTCAAAGAAGTTGATGGTTTGGTCGGCGTGGTTTGGGGGTACGAGTAGCACGAAGCCAACACCCATATTGAATGTGTTAAACATATCCATCGGGCTGACTTCACCTGTGTCAGATAGCCACTGGAAAATAGGTGGAATTAGCCAAGATTTAGGATCAATCTGGATGGATTGATTAGTAGCGAGACAGCGAGGCAGGTTTTCTGGCAACCCACCACCAGTAATGTGAGCCATGCCATGAATTTCTAATTTGGCTTTGCGTGCCACTAGAACAGGTTTAACGTAAATTCGCGTGGGAGTTAACAAAATTTCCCCTAAGCTCTTATCGTGACCATCTAGGGGGGAGTGCAAGTCAACGCCACTTCGTTCGACAATCTTCCGCACCAAACTAAACCCGTTGCTGTGGATACCCTGACTAGCAAGCGCGATCGCTACATCTCCCACTTGCACCTGGGAACCATCCAGTATGTGGCTTTTTTCCACAATTCCGACGCAAAAACCCGCCAAGTCATACTCGCCTTTCTGATAAAAACCCGGCATTTCTGCGGTTTCCCCTCCCAGTAAGGCGCATCCCGACTCGCGACACCCTTGAGCTATACCCGCAACTACCTGAGTCAGCTGCTCTGGATTGAGTTTACCTGTTGCTAAATAATCCAAGAAAAATAGCGGTTCTGCGCCGCACGTCAACACATCGTTGACACACATTGCCACCAAATCAATACCTACTGTGTGGTGAGTGTTGAGTTGAAAAGCTAGCTTTAGCTTTGTCCCTACCCCATCCGTCCCAGAAACCAAAACTGGCTCCTGGTAGCCACTAGGCAGCTGAAACCAACCACTAAAGCCGCCGAATCCACCTAAAACCTCAGAACGGTGGGTGCTTTGTACGCTTTGGCGGATTTTTTCTACAAAACTCCGCCCCGCCTCAACATCTACACCTGCTTCTCGATAATCCATGAGTTCACGCCCCGCCTCGTTTAGCGATCGCAGATCGCAGACGTATTTTACTCGGCTATGGGTTCTCCTGACGAATTATAAGCTGTTCCACATTTAATTTATTGGCAAGTTAAGCCCCAAAAGTCTTACTAGCAGCGTTTTTCCCAATGGGTGACTTGGGATTTTTGACTTTTGGTTTACTTATTCATAAACTGCCTAAATCTTTTATGAAGTTTTGATGAAGTTCTAGAAAACTGAAATTGCCCAAAACCCTGATGAAATGGAACTTATCTCCGCATAAATGCGGAGATTCAAAATTAAATTTTTGATGAATTTGTCAAAACCTAGAGGAAATCCCTGATCCCCAATCCAAAAACTTCGTGATACTCTGTTTCAGTTCCTTGCACCAGGGTGAATACAGAATGAGTACGAGTTATCGATGACCGAATGGGAGCTATCTGGCAATACAACCACCGACTAGCTGACACTTCGACTTCCAAGTACGTTTCACAACCGTTGGTATGAATCAAAGATTTTTTAGCGGAATATTTGCAGCCCTGTTAACGACGATTGGGATGACTACATCCAGTTATGCCCAGTCAGCTAAAAGGTTTGACCAAGTTTCCGAGTCCAATGTTCCTCAGAAGCAGCAGACAAGTAAAAACGCCTCTCGGCAACCTGCAACTTCCAATCGGGTACAGCCGCCGGAAGTTATCAAGGTGGGAGAATATCAATCCCAAGTCAGAATGGCTTGCCTTGCAACACGCCCTTGCAATAATTCTGTAGGTGTGGCGACCCTGTTGGATCGAGTAGTCGTAGCTAAAATTCTTCCCCATCAAGTACGAGGGTATAAAGCCGCGACGCTTTACGTCCGTAGTATCCCAGTCCTGACCTTTCTGGGTTCCCGCGTGACTCCCGCACAAGACACCAAGATGGGAGAAATTTTAAGCAGTGCGGGCGGTTTTCCAAAACAGATGTCATCGGATGCCAGTAATCAAAACGATCCGGTAGCCCGTGCCACAACCGTTGCTGCTAAGCTGAATCAGTTGAGTTTAGAAAACGTAGATGCAAGTGCGATCGCTGTCAGTTGGAATAGCGACAAGGGCAGCTATGTCATTAAAGTAAACGGCGAGAAACTGGTCGAAGTTAACGGAAAAACAATATTGCCAGATACAACTCGCAACCCTGCTGTAGATGCCCTACAAGCAACCAATCGACTCCGCCGCCTGATGGGTAATGCACCACCACTGAGGGAAATCGCCGGATTATCCAAACGGCCCCAGAGGATTGCTTACAACCCTAGAGCTAATAGAGCCGCCGCACCAACAAACAGACGGCTCACCACCAGACCAGTCATGGGCCAGAGTAGCGGGATGGCATCCTGGTATGGTTATGGATTCCACGGCTTGCGGAGTGCCAGTGGTGAAAGATTCAATCAGAATGCGATGACAGCTGCCCACCGTACCTTGCCTTTTGGGACGCAAGTGCGCGTGACCAACAGGAACAACGGGCGTTCTGTAATCGTGCGAATTAATGATCGTGGGCCTTTTATCCGGGGTCGGATAATTGATGTGTCCGCGGGTGCTGCTAAAATTTTGGGAATGACGAGCAGTGGGGTAGCACCAGTGCAGCTAGAAATTCTAGGTCGTCCGCAGACAGTAGCAGTTGACGAAAACTAGGTTTCCACCTTCAGAGTTTTGAGTTATGAGTGTTGAGTTGATATTTTTAATTCAGCACTCCAGGCAGAAGGAACTGCCGCTACAACTCAAAACTCAAAATTATTGAAGGGGGTTTTGGTGCGCCTGTTTACGACAATTGCGGGATTGCGCTGCTACTTGGGTTTGCATCGGCAGGGCAAAAACGTCGGCTTTGTACCGACAATGGGAGCCTTGCACGCGGGGCATATTAGCTTAATCGAACGTGCGCGATCGCACAATGATATCGTCATAGTCAGCATCTTCGTCAATCCACTACAATTTGGACCTAGTGAGGATTTTCAGCAATATCCTCGTTCTTTGGAGCAGGATCGGCAATTGTGCCAACAGGCTAGGGTAGATGCGATTTTTGCCCCTTCTGCTGAAGAATTGTATGGATGGGGGACTGGCGACTGGGGATTGGAGATTGGGGTAGCGCGCCTCCCAATTCCCGATTCCCAATCTCGAATCAGCACAACGGTGCTTCCACCAGAGAATATGACATCAGTTTTGTGCGGTCGCTTTCGTCCCGGACACTTTCAGGGAGTCGCAACTGTGGTGACAAAGTTGCTGAACCTGGTACAACCAAATAACGCTTATTTTGGAGAAAAAGATGCCCAGCAATTGGCGATTATTCGGCGATTGGTGGCGGATCTAAATTGGAGCATCAAGATTGTGGGTTGTCCAATAGTACGGGAAGCATCGGGATTGGCTCTCTCTTCCCGGAATCAGTATTTAACTTTAGAGCAGAAACAGCAAGCATCGGTGTTGTATCGCTCTTTACAACAAGCCAAGAAAGCATTTCAATCAGGCGATCGCGATCGCGCTATTCTCATAGACACAGTTCAACAGGAAATTGCTATCGTACCAGAGGTACAAATCGAGTATATTGAACTGGTTCACCCCACTACTCTCATGCGTTTGGAAAAAGTTGAAGAAGCGGGACTACTAGCGATCGCCGCCCGACTGGGATCGACCCGTTTAATTGATAATGTAGTATTACGCGATCGCCAGCCGATTGTGGCGATTGATGGCCCAGCCGGGGCGGGGAAATCGACTGTAGCCCGTCAGGTTGCTAAGTCTTTAGGATTGTTGTACTTAGATACCGGGGCGATGTATCGCGCTCTGACTTGGCTGGTTTTGGAATCGGGAATCAGGGTAGATGATGAACCAAGCATAGCCGAGTTAGCCAGCCGTTCTCAGATTCAGTTAAGCACGGGTGATGATCCCCAGATTACCACTCGTGTCTGGATTAACGATCACGATGTCACCTTTGCAATTCGCTCTTTGGAGGTGACAGCGATGGTGAGTGCGATCGCTGCCCAACCATACGTCCGTCAAGAACTGGTTAAACAACAGCAGCGCTGGGGTTTAAAGGGAGGCATCGTCGCTGAAGGTCGCGACATCGCCACCCACGTTTTCCCGGATGCCGAACTTAAAATCTTCTTAACCGCATCCGTTCACGAACGGGCGCAACGCCGTCAGCAAGACCTGAAAAACCAACAGCAGCCAAACGTAAGTTTAGTGCAGTTGGAGCAGGACATTCAAGAACGCGACACCCGCGACAGCACCCGCGTCGTGGCACCCTTGCAAAAGGCAGCAGACGCTATTTTGATCGAAACTGACGGTCTGGGCATTGCCGAAGTCACTGCTCGAATTGTCAGTTTATATCATCAAAAGCTGTCTGTGTCTAGATAACTGATGTTCCTCCCATAGCCCATACTTTTCAGTAAAAGTCAACTCCCTTAGCAATTAACTTTCTTACCCGGAGCGCCCGACTGTTGGGTAGTATTTTGCAATAGGGTACAAAAAGACAAAGAAAGCTTCCTTATTAAATAAGGAAGTAATTTGCGATGCAACAAAATAGCTTTTAGCGATCGCTTATACCCGTAAAAACGAACTATAGGCAGAGGATTCGCGTCACAGATCCAACAGAGCTAAAGGAGGAGGGCAACGATAGATTACCGAGATACACGTAAGCATTGCCGACAAAGCTAGGGCAAGGCTTACACCAAGTACGTAGCTGTAAAAAAATTGTTTGAGAAACCTGGTGTGCTGGAAGAGGCGGAGAACTTGACAAAACTCCGCCTTGAGGAATGGAGGAGTGAAGGAGAGCTGACGTGGCAAAGTATGATCGATTTTCTTGGCGGGAAAAAACAACATTGATTGCTGTTGTTGCAGCCGCTAGTAGTTTTTTGGCTGGTCTCATGTTGCCGATTAATCGCCATGAGAATCATCCGTCGATTCTTTTATCTGCAACCGAAGAGTTGGGGAATCGGAATAAAGACAAAAGTGGCACTGATATAAACGCTTTGATGGCGCAGCGAGATGAGGCGTTTAACAAAGTATTCGCTCAATTGCAGCAGGAAGAAAAAGACAGAAATTTGACTTTTTCAGTCCCCAAAGGGTTTCAAGGGAAAGTATTTCAAGAAGTAAAACTAAACACTAACCAGAAAGTCATTGCCCTGACTTTTGATGACGGGCCTTCGCCTCAAGGGACGTTGCAGGTGCTGGAGATCCTGAAGAAAAACAACATTAAAGCAACATTCTTCATGATCGGGCGGAACGTGAAAAATTTTCCCCATGTGGCGAAAGCCGTAGTTGCTGAGGGACACGCCGTTGCTAATCATACCTGGAGCCACTCTTACCATCATGTAAACGAAACTGGGGCTGCCCGTGAAATTGACCGCACAGCGGCAATTATTTATGAAGCCACAGGTGTGAAGACAGCTCTGTTTCGTCCACCCGGTGGCTATCTGAACAATGGCTTGGTAGCTTACGCCCGTAAAAAAAATTACGCCGTGGCGATGTGGTCATCTGACTCTATGGACTATCGCCGTCCCTCGGTGCCAGTATTCATCAAGTCCGCGCTAAAGGGAGCCACATCAGGCGGTATGGTACTAATGCACGATGGAGGCGGCAATCGGACGCGTACGGTGCAAGCTTTACCGCAACTAATTACCGAATATCAAAAGCGCGGCTACAAGTTTGTGACTGTGCCAGAACTGATGGAAATGCAAGACAAAGAAGTTAAATTGGCAGCTGGTAAAAAATAAGGTAAAAGGCAAAAGGAATCTTTCTGTTTCTTTTGCCTTTTACCTTTTATTACTGCACCGAACTGAGAACCTTTTGGGTTGCTGCTTCCGGATTAGCTTCTGGAGAATCTGCTTCACTAGGAGGCACAACCTGCCAGAACTGAGGCAAGTATTCTGACCAATTGGCAAGAATATCTTTTGCCTTCTGGCTACCTGTTCTTTCAGCGTGAAGTTCAATCAGCTCTTTGAGCTGCTGTTCTCCAGCTGGCGTTTTCACCCGTTGGATTTTGACAATCTCCAGGTTAACTTTTGGTGTAAAGCTGCCATCCTGATCGAGGAAGTAACCTAAACCCCCTGTCATCCCGGCTCCCACGTTGCGCCCTACTCTACCCAGAACGACAATTACGCCGCCTGTCATGTATTCACAGCAGTGGTCGCCTGCGCCTTCAATCACCGCCATTCCCTTAGAATTACGGACAGCAAACCGCTCCCCGGCTTGACCGTTGGCTAACATAATGCCGCCCGTGGCACCGTAGAGACAAGTGTTGCCGACAATCACGTTCTGAGCTGGATCGTAGGTAGCCTCCTGAGGCGGCTTGATAACAATTTCGCCACCGTGCATTCCCTTGCCTACGTAATCGTTCGCCTCGCCTTCCAGGTTGAGAGTCATACCGGGGAGGTTAAAGGCACCGAAACTCTGACCCACACTGCCGGAGAAGTTGAGGGTAATTTGACCGCTCCAACCTGTGTTGCCATATTCAGAGGCGATCGCGCCGGCAATTCGCGCCCCAATTGTCCGGTCTGTGTTCACCACAGGCACTTCTTTGGTGACGTTAGATTGGTTAGCGATCGCATCTTTAATTTCCGAATCGCTCAGCAGTTCGTCATCTAAAACTGGCCCGTTGCTGTGTACTGGTTCATGAATCAGCCAATCGCGATTTGTGCGCGTATCTGGCAGATTGGTAAGGCAATCCAGATTCAAGCTTGTCGTCTTAGTTAATCCGGTGGGGCGCACTTTCAGCAAGTCGGCGCGACCAATCACCTCGTTTAGAGAACGATATCCCAACCGCGCCAAGAGACTCCGCACTTCTTGGGCTACAAAGTAGAAGAAGTTAACGACGTGTTCTGGCATTCCTGGGAAGCGCTTCCGCAAGTTTTCTTGCTGAGAAGCCACACCAACGGGACAGTTATTGGTGTGGCAGATCCGCGCCATGATGCAACCTTCGGCAATCATGGCGATGGAGCCGAAACCGTACTCTTCTCCACCCATCAAAGCTGCTATGATTACGTCCCAGCCGCTCTTGAAGCCGCCATCTACTCGGAGAATTACGCGCGATCGCAGTTCATTCTCCATCAGGACGCGATGCACTTCGGTTAATCCCAGTTCCCACGGGGAACCCGCGTGTTTAATTGAACTTAAGGGAGATGCGCCTGTCCCGCCATCGTGACCCGAAATCTGGATAACATCGGCATTTGCCTTTGCCACACCTGCGGCAATGGTGCCAATACCCACTTCTGCCACCAACTTCACCGATACCCCTGCCTTCGGGTTAATTTGGTGCATGTCAAAAATCAACTGCGCCAAATCTTCAATCGAGTAAATATCATGATGCGGCGGTGGTGAAATCAGCGTCACTCCTGGCTTAGAGCGGCGCAGCATCGCGATGTAGGGGCTTACCTTTGTTCCTGGTAGCTGTCCACCTTCCCCAGGCTTTGCACCTTGGGCGATTTTGATTTCAATTTGTTTGGCACTCATCAGGTACTCTGGGGTCACGCCAAAGCGACCGCTTGCCACCTGCTTGATGGAAGAAGAAGCTGTATCTCCATTCCGCAGCCCATTGAGGTGTGGCAGAACTTGGGAATGGCCCATTTCATCCACATCATCTAGAACTTTGTAACGAACTGGATCTTCGCCGCCTTCACCGGAATTAGATTTGCCGCCGATGCGGTTCATAGCGATCGCCAGCGTTTCGTGCGCTTCTCGCGACAATGCTCCCAAGCTCATCCCACCTGTAGCAAATCGCTTGACAATTGACTCCACAGGCTCTACTTCTTCCAGAGGAATAGAGGCGCGATCGCTCTCCAAATCTAGCAAGTCTCGCAGCGCTGTTACAGGTCGTCCTGCCAAATGCTTCTGATAAACTTCGTAGTGGTCATGTTGCGGGTTTTTCACCGCTTGATGCAGCGACTTGGCAACTTCCGGACTATTCATGTGGTACTCGCCACCCGGACGGTACTGCACAAAGCCATAGTTTTCCAGCTTCTTGCGTGGTACCTCTGGGAAAGCCGCCGAGTGGAATGAAATCACTTCCTGCGCCAGTTCCCGCACGGAAAGGCCGCCTAGTCGCGATGCGGTACCCTTAAAGCCAAGAGCCAAGAGATCGCCGCCAATACCAATCGCCTCAAAAATTTGCGCTCCGCGATAGCTAGACAGCAGAGAAATCCCCATTTTCGAGAGGATTTTCAACAATCCAGCTTCTACGGCTTTGCAGTAATTTTTTTGCGCCTGCTCAAGAGTAATATTCTTGAGTTTGCCCCGCTGCATCATATTTTGGGTCTTGGTATCGCTCCACCAATGACGCACGGTTTCTAGAGCCAAATACGGACATACCGCGGAAGCCCCGTAGCCAATGAGACAGCCAAAGTGGTGCGTACTCCAGCATTGAGCGGTATCGACAATTAAAGATGCAAAGGCTCGCAGGCCTTCTTGGATCAGGTGGTGGTGTACTGCTCCCACAGCTAACAGAGGTGGAATGTAGCTGTGTTCGGCGCTCAAAGAGTTTCCGGCGCGATCGCTCAAAATCAGAATTTCTTTGCCCGCACGCACCGCCGCCGCCGCTTGCTGGCACAAATTGCGAACCGCCGCCTCTAAACCTTCTGGCCCCTTTTCGATTTCAAACAGCGTCGAGAACTTCTCTGTGGCAAAAGAGGAAGTGCTGATCTGCTCTAGCGCTGCTTCATTTAGAACCGGAGACTCTAACTTCAGTAACCGCGCATACTCTGGTTCTACCTTCAACAGGTTTCCCCGCTTCCCTAAAGAAACCGACAGGGACATCACCATCCCTTCTCGCAACGGGTCAATTGGCGGATTCGTCACCTGAGCGAAGCGCTGCTTGAAATAGTCATACAGTAAGTGCGGCTTGGAGGACAGCACCGCCAAGGGAATGTCATCTCCCATACAAAAGGTAGGTTCTTTCCCAGAAGATGCCATTTCCTCAATCACCATTTCCACATCTTCTGTGGTGTAGCCAAAGGCAATTTGTTCTCTCAGCAAGCTTTGAGAGTCGAGATTTTTCTCTTCGGTAAAAGGTACGTCGGGGAGATTTTGCCGATAAGATGCCAGCCACTCACCATAAGGATGAACAGCAGCGATGCGCCCCTTAATTTCCCAGTTTTTCTGAACTTCTTGAGTTTCCAGGTCAACGGCAATCATTTGCCCCGGCCCCAGTCGCCCTTTTTCCAGAATCTCTGCTTCTGGCAAATCGATCACACCAGCTTCCGAAGCTACCACAACTAATCCATCGCGCGTGGTGCAATATCGCGCTGGCCTTAACCCGTTGCGGTCGAGAGTCGCACCTACTTTCTTGCCATCACTGAATACCAGTAGCGCTGGGCCGTCCCAAGGCTCTTGAAGTCCGTTGTAGAATTCGTAAAAGTCCACAATTTCCGGATGATTTGCCAATTCCGGCTGATTCTGGTACGCTTCTGGCACCATAATCATTAAAGCTTCCAGAGGGCTGCGACCAGTACGAACCAGCAACTCTAACACGTTATCTAGGTTTGCCGAGTCACTATTATCTAGATTGGTTAAAGGCTTGAGTTCCTGAATGCGATCGCCCCAAATTGGATGCGTCAGATTTGCCTCTCGCGCCATTATCGAGTTTATATTCCCCAACAGCGTATTAATTTCGCCGTTGTGTCCCAAAAGACGCATCGGCTGAGCTAGAGGCCACTTAGGCAGCGTGTTGGTGCTAAAGCGTCGGTGATAGACAGCAAAAACACTTTCATAATTGGGATTAGTTAAATCTGTATAAAAGTCCCCCAACACCGCCGACCGCACCATCCCCTTATAAATAATGGTGCGATTAGAGAACGAACAAATGTAAAACTCGTCTGACCATTTAAGGGTACTGTTAGCCTCCAGATTTTTATCTATGCGGCGACGAGCCAAAAACAGGGCGCGTTCCAACTCATCCCCAGAACCATTTTTGGAAGTACATACCAGTTGCTCGATGTGGGGCTGGTTTTCTCTGGACTGTACCCCCAGCACTTGAGGCTGCACTGGAACTTCTCGCCACCCCAGTACAGTTAATCCTTCTTCTTCCAAGGTTTTGTTAACAATTTCCTTAGCAGTGGCTCTGGTTTCAGCATCTTTGGGTAAAAAGACCATTCCCACCCCTGTCTTTTCAGTCGGCGGCATTTCTATGCCTTGGGTAGCCAACCAGTGACCCAACAGCTTCCAGGGAATAGCAGTCATCAAACCTGCTCCATCCCCAGAATCCCCGTCAGCGCTGCAACCACCCCGATGTTCTAGACAAGTCAGAGCGGATAAAGCCTTTGCTACCAATTCATGTGTCGGCGTTCCCTTTTGGTTGGCAATGAAGCCGACACCGCAGGCATCCCGCTCTTCCACCAACCACCTTTGACCGGGATAGGTATCTGTCGCATTTACTGCTGTTGTCTGTTGTTGATTGTCATTCACGCGATGCTCCATGAGATAATCCACGTTCTTTAC
Source organism: Funiculus sociatus GB2-C1 (assembly GCF_039962115.1). NCBI lineage: Bacteria > Bacillati > Cyanobacteriota > Cyanophyceae > Coleofasciculales > Coleofasciculaceae > Funiculus > Funiculus sociatus. The sequence continues at coordinate 24,945 of NZ_JAMPKJ010000067.1, forward strand.
TTACTGATACAGGTTTACTGATTGAAGGTTGTTAATCCTGTGGCACGACTGTGCTGATCGCAGAATTAAAATTTGAAAAACTTTTGCCAAGACTTCGCCAATGTATTTAAACATCCCTCAGTCTTCTTTTGCCCTTGACTATTCTTTTGCTTCCATAGCCTTATTTATCTAAACTTAGATGCCATTTGACCATGAAAGCTGTAACTGATGAAACTTTTATGTTTCGGCTTTTCTGCCCCAGACCCAGGGGTCGCAAAACTTTTTGCTCTTGCGATCGCAATAATATCCAAGCGTCTGCACGTAAGACGCTCTGCTGGCGGAGGGTTTGCCTAAAATGGCTACTGGTGCTGAAAAATGAACCTTGTTCTAACCCGATTCAGATGCCAGCCTTCTACCAAACTTACGGATTAGATATTCTATCATTTAAAAGCAAAGTTCAACACAAATTTCAACGCTAAGACTTCGAGCCGGGACAAACAAATTGTAGGGGCGAGATAAACGCGAAGTCTAGACTTGGCTATAGCCACCCAATTTTAGAGTCAAATATAGAGACGCGAGATGTCGCGTCTGTGCTTCGCCCCTAATGGGTTGTTGAACAAAGCGTCTTGCCGACCCCTGTGGTCTTGCCTCCTATTATGCGGCTAAAAAAGCTTTCTTTGGAAGATAAAGTCATTGTTTTTTGATACTTGCGTCCACATCTGAGTTATTTTAGAAATCTTGATGTTGTAGAGGCGCGCCATCGCCCGATCCGGGTGTATGGCAATACACCTGTACAAATTTTTGAACCATACATCAAAGAGTGACTTTGCCGGATGATCGGGAGAACGACACCAGAAACTAAAACGGTTGGTGGTCTGGGGCTATTTGCCCCCAGTCGCCTGATAGCATTCTCGCTCCCGTCAGCGATCGCCGCATCGCTTTACGCGACAAATGTCCCCATAGGAGCAGTTCCGAATTTACCCCCATCACGCCTTGTGGTATCAGCACCAAAGGCATCGCCTCAAATAAATCGGCAGGGTAGTCAAGTATCTATAAATGGTCGAACCTTACCCGCAGCTTGGAGCCAGTGGCAGCGGGGGACATCTGTACGCACGGGAATAAGCGATGCTGGAGTGGCTCAAACACTGGGAGTAGAGCTTTTAAACACCGGGGATTTAACCAAACAGCCGATACAGTGGTTTTCTGGTGCCAACCGGCTAATTTTGGCTACCTTTCCAGTAGCACCTTACCGCTATCTAGACATTACTGATTTCGCACTCAAAAACGGTTGGAAGACCCAAATAAAGGGCAACACGCTTTTAATTACCACAAAACCAGCGCGACTGGGGGACGTTCAACAAAGTCTTCAACCGTGGGGTTCGCGCCTTGTTGTCGATCTAGACCGCCCGGCCCCTTGGCAAGTCACTCAACAAGGTCAGAATTTAGTTGTCACAATCAACGCAGCAGCCCCTCCCGCCATCTTGCAGCGCTTCCCTCCCCCTCCTCCAGAACCTAAGCCAGAGACAGAGGTAGAGGGAATAAGAAATCCCCAGCCCCCAATCGCCAATCCCCAGCCCCCAATCCCCAGCCCCCAATCCCCAGCCCCCAATCCCCAGCCCCCAATCCCTGTCGTCGAAAGCACTCAGAATCAAACCACGATTCGAGTACAAATCCCAGCAGGGCTGTATCCTCGCGTTTTCAGTTTGCCCTCCCCAAATCGCCTGCTGATTGATTTTCAACCAGAAGCTATGGTAGAACGAGATATTCTCTGGGCAGAAGGAATCCGTTGGAAGCAGCAGTATGTAGCCATTACTCACCAGTCATCAGCCAACGACTCCCCGCTGTTGGATGGAGGTAGTGTTAATCCCAAATCCCAAATCCCAAATCCCAAGTCGATTGACCGCTTCCCAGTCGCATCGCTGACTATCAATCTTCGTCAAAGAGGGCTAACCCTCAAACCAATCTGGAGTAACCCTAATAGTGTTGCAGGAATCGCTCCTCTGCTGAGGACAGCCCAGTTGTGGCAGGCTTCAGCAGCTATCAACGCCGGATTTTTTAACCGCAACAACCAACTGCCTTTAGGGGCAATTAAACGAGATGGTCGGTGGTTATCCGGGCCGATTCTGAATCGAGGCGCGATCGCTTGGAATGATGCTGGTGAAGTTAAAATGGGTCGTCTGAGCTACCAGGGAGCCTTGGATATCGAAAATTCCTCAAGCTTACCAGTCCTTTTCTTCAACAGTGCTTATGTCCAAGCGGGAATCGCCCTTTACTCCTCTGAATGGGGAGGGGCTTACACTCCCCTGACTGATAATGAAACCATCGTCGTTGTCCAGAATAACCAGGTTATAAATCAGTTACCTGGAGGCATGGCTGGGAAAATATCATTTCCCATTCCGCCGGAAAACGGTTATTTGCTGACAATTCGAGGTAAAGAAACATCTCCAGTCGGGATCTTGAGTGTCGGCACCAGGGTGCGTATCAATGAGCTTTTTTCACAACCGGACTTTGTGCGCTATCCGCAAATTGTCGGCGCTGGGCCACTTCTGGTGCAAAATCGTCAAATTGTGCTAGATGCTAAAGCTGAGCAATTTAGCGATGCCTTTATCAAAGAAGCAGCTGTTAGAAGTGCGATCGCTACCACCGCATCTGGACAACTGATGATGGTTGCCATCCACAACCGCACAGGTGGAAAAGGCCCGACATTAGCAGAAACTGCTCAGATAATGCAACAAATGGGAGCTGTTGAGGCTCTTAATCTAGATGGTGGCAGCTCTACCAGCCTCTATCTAGGGGGACAACTTATTAATCGGCCTCCCACCACCGCCGCCCGCGTTCACAACGGTCTAGGGCTTTTCCTTCAACCGGGTTTGCGATCGCCTAGCAATTAAATTTTTAAAACTTTGCCAAATAAATTCTTTAGCAGAGCTTATATAAAGAGTTGATGTAGATTCGCTTAATCGGCAAATTTACTGGTGACAGGCTTTAAAGATCGTTGTTATGTTTAGCTAGGGTTGCCTAAATGTGTTAGTTCTACAATTTTTAAGAGGATTACCTCTGCATATTTATATGAGCCCTGCTAAACCTACAGCGGTTCTAAGGAGAAAAAACAATGGCTAAAGCGCAAGAAGTTTCCCAAATTACTACTTTACCTCTTCCCAACTCCATGACTATCAATGGAGTTGCTGCAACTGAATTGCGGCCTTGGGGTTCCTTCACTATTCTGGAAGAAGGACGGGGCTATAAAATCAAGCGAATTGAAGTCAAGCCCGGTCATCGGCTTAGCCTGCAAATGCACTACCACCGCAGCGAACACTGGATCGTCGTTTCAGGCACAGCTAAGGTTACTTGTGGCGATAACGAACTGATTCTGGGCAGTAATCAATCTACCTACGTTCCCCAATGTCACACTCATCGTCTAGAAAATCCGGGTGTGATTAACTTGGTGTTAATTGAGGTTCAGAATGGAGAATATTTGGGAGAAGATGACATTGTTCGTTTTCAAGATGACTACGCCCGCACTCAGCCCTCCACAAAGTAGGCTGGCGAATTTAACTGGGCAAATAGTTGACCCGATTGCCTAGTTTGGGTGTTTGTTTTAATACTCACATTGTCTTAATTCGGCAATTGACATCCTCCACGACCATAATCAAAAATTATGGTCGTTGATTGTGAGGAATCGCTTCTAAGGTTTCCTCCCTCAACAGGTGGCAACTAAATTCAGTGAGCTCAACCCGTTTTAGCTGACGAAAATAGCTATCAGGGGAAAAGGGGTGTATCGAGCAGGTTATGCTATCTGGGTACAGATTTTTCTAGCAAGAGCAAAAATTAGGCTTTAAAACCTTTAAGGCTGACAAGCCGATTAAGCGCCTGAAGGACTACCCTAGAAGAACTGCCAGAACACCGCATCAACTTCATGCTGGGAAAAACGCTCAGTGGTCGCTACCAAATTGTGAAACACTTGGGAGGCGGAGGGTTTGGTCAGACTTACCTTGCCGAAGATAAGCAACTACCGGGAAATCCGCTTTGTGTCGTCAAGCAACTCAAGCCCAAGGCTACCGATTCGGGAACCTTAGAAGTAGCACGACGATTATTTGATAGAGAAGCCCAAGTTCTATACAAACTGGGTAAACACGATCGGATTCCCCAACTTTTGGCTCATTTTGAGGAAGAACAAGAGTTTTATCTGGTTCAGGAATTCATCGAAGGGGATGAAGTTAAGCGAGAATTACCAATAGGTAAGCAGTTGCCTGAGACGGAGGTAGCTGCTCTTTTGCACGAAATTCTAAAAATATTAGAGTTTGTCCATCAGCAGGATGTCATCCACAGAGATATCAAGCCGTCCAATTTAATCAGGCGCAAGCAAGATGGCAAGATAGTTTTGATTGACTTTGGAGCTGTCAAACAAGTTAGCACTCAGGCGCTTGCCTCTGAGGGGGAAACAACTTTAACAATTGCTATTGGTTCGCCTGGTTACATGGCGAACGAACAACTCGGCGGCAAACCGCGATTTAGTAGCGATATCTATGCTGTGGGAATCCTGGGTATCCAAGCTGTCACAGGTTTACAGCCGTCACAACTGCCAGAAGATACCCAAACCTGTGAGATTGTATGGCGCGATAAGGCTCAAGTCAGCCAGCAGGTTGCAGACATTTTAGACACAATGGTGCGCTATGACTTTCGCCAACGCTACCAGACGGCGACAGAAGCTTTGGAGGCGCTTCAACAGCTCAACGAGCTACCAACACGGCACATCATCCCGGATGCGATCGCTACTGGGACGCTTCCAACCTCACCAACCAGACAGCAGTATACTTCCTTTGCTTCTCAGGGTACGTTGCCTGCTGAACCACCAGCGATCGCTACTGAAACCCTTCAAAGTTCCAAAGCACTAATCTCAACCTATCCACGAAAGCCGGAAACTGTTTTTTCTACTTTCCGAAACAAAACGCCTCTGCTGATTAAAATTGGCGCGGGTTTGGCTACGGCTCTCGCTCTAAGTATGGGAATTTACTTTTTTCAAAAACCCAATAGCTTAGAAGATACTGCACAAGAAGTTGCTTTAGTCAATACCCTCCCTGGTCATGCTGCTGGCATTACCTCTATCGCCCTCAGTCCGGATGGTAAGATTCTGGCAAGTGGCAGCCTTGACCAAACTATCAAAATTAGAAATCTCCGTACCAAAGAAATAATTTATACCCTGAGTGGGCATACTGGGTATGTTTATTCTGTTGCCATCAGCCCGGATGGACAAACTCTCGCCAGTGGTAGCGCCGATCAAACTATCAAAGTGTGGAACCTGAAAACGGGTAAACTACTCCGCACCTTGTCTGGACATACAGGAGATGTTTATTCAGTTGCCATCAGCCGAGATGGACAAACTCTCGTCAGTGGCAGTAAGGACAAGACTATCAAAGTGTGGAACCTGAAAACGGGTGAGTTGGTACGTACCCTAATCGGAACGCAACTAGAAGAGGGGGTTAGTGATGTCGCCATTAGCCCGGATGGTCAAATGTCCGCTAGTAACATTTATGACATAAATGTTTGGAACCTAACAACGGGTGAACTGCGCCGCACTTTTGGCGGGCATATCGAGGCAGTGAGTGCGATCGCCATCAGCCGGGATAGTAAGATTCTTGCCAGTGGCAGTCCCGACGGAACAGCAAAACTCTGGAATTTGGACACGGGCGAATTGCTAAATACTTTCCCCCATGCGTCTAGATTACCAAATGGCTCTCTATCAGGGGGAGTTTATGCTGTTGCTATCAGTCCCAATGGTCGGATTCTTGTTAGTGGCAGTGGCGGCAACGAGAATACTATTAAATTGTGGAATGTGCGAACTGGGGAATTAATTCGCACACTTGAAAGCCATTCCAAGACAATTTTTGCACTTGCTATTAGTCCCGATGGGCAGACGATTTACAGTGGTAGCCTGGACGGAACAATTAAGGTTTGGCGATCGCCCTAAATTATCCGATTTTGAATACAAGTATTTTAAAGCTTCAGTGTTTATCTGGTAATGTTTAGCCGCTCAACCTAACCTACAATCTTTGACTAATTAGTGCCGAGCGATCGCATATTTTTTGTATTTCATAAATTTCAAGGCTAAACTAGCAGACAAGTATATTCAAAATTGAAAAACTGTCATGCTATTTAAAACCCTCAGCGGTCGCTACCAAATTGTGAAACACTTAGGAGGCGGTGGATTTGGACAAACTTACCTTGCCGGAGATAAACAACTACCAGGGAATCCGCTTTGTGTTGTCAAGCAACTTCAGCCCGGGTGCGTGTCACCTTCTTGAGAGAAAAATTAGGCTAGGAAAGAAGTCTACCTCCCAAGGATCTGATGACTCCAGAAGAGCAAGCACAACTGCAACAGAGCATTGATACCATTGCTCAGATTCTCTATCGCAATACCCCTGCCGAGCAGTTGCAAACATTAGACCTCTTGCAAAAGTCGATGCTGAGGTAATATGGGGTCTAAACAAAGGCGCTCGCAAAAAACGGGTGAGCGATCACGCAGTCTGATTCATAAGAATATCTGATGAAATAC
>NZ_JAMPKJ010000068.1 GCF_039962115.1 Funiculus sociatus GB2-C1
AATTAATCCCAGAATTCAAGCTTAGCAACAAATCTCACCTCTTACACCTATTTTGCATTTTCTATCTTGATTAGCTATTCTTAACATTTTTACATAGCAAGTTCGGTAGAACCCAATTTTCCAAGGATTTAATTGCATCAAGCAGTTTTTGCGATTTCAATCTCCAAAGGAGATTTGGTTTAGTTTAAACCTTGAGTAGTGGGAACCCTACCGAGTTAGCGAAGTAAGCAGTTTCAATCTCCAAAGGAGATTCGCTTTAGAAGGGTTAGGAGTAGACGATGCGTCGCCCCTGTTGCGTTTCCTGATATAGGGATTGATGGTTGGGGTGAAGGGCGGTTACTGGGGGCTGATTCAAGTATCAAAAAGACCCTGTGCAGAGTTGCAGGGAATTGTAGAGACTACTGTTAGAATAGTCGCAAACTTTTCTCCTCTAAGCTTCTACTATGCAGAATGACGTGGTTTGGATTGTGACGGAGGAAGAACCGCTAGCAGTTCCGGATGGGCAACGGGGCGAGCAAAGCAGGAATCCCTTTGGTGAACCGGGGTTTACTGGAACTTCCCGCACCAAACAAACCCCCGTACCCGTTGCAATCTTAGAGCAAAACATGACTCATCTTTTGCAACAGGTTGAGCGGATGTTTAATTACGCTAAACAAAGTGCTACTGAACTCGCCAGCATGGAATTGCATGAGGTCGAACTGGCAGTCGAAATTAATGCCGAGGGGCAGGTTAGCTTGTTGGGTTCTGGAAGTAAGATTGGTGGTAAGGGCACGATGACGCTGAAATTTAAGCTGAAGGAATGAATCAATGGCGCGAAACTGGGCGATCGCGATTGGCATTAACCAATACAACCCAAACAACTTCGCGCCATTGAGATACGCTCGGCTCGATGCCGAACGGATACGCGATTTCTTCCAGGAAGCCCGATTTGATGAGGTCTACTGGTTTGGGGAAAATGCGCCAGATATTCGATTGCCCAACGGAACAACCATTCCCACCTATCCATCCTATGGAAATCTACTGTCGTTTTTAGAAGACAGGTTCGATCGCCCCTTTCTCGCTGCCGGCGACAACTGCTGGTTCTTCTTTGCCGGACATGGAATGCAACACGCCAATCGGGACTACCTGATGCCGATTGATGCCAATCCTAGAAATGTCGAGCGCACCGCCATTCCAGTCAGCTATGTCCGCGAACGGTTGAGCCGCTGCGGAGCAGACAATGTGATTTTGATGCTAGATGCTTGCCGCAACGAAGGCAGCCGCGATGGAGCTGGCGTGGGCAGGGAAACCCAACCCGGCATTATCAGCATTTCTGCCTGTAGCCCCACCGAGCGATCGTGGGAAATTGAAGAGCTACAGCAGGGTGCGTTTACCTATGCCCTCCTAGAGGCATTGCGACTGGGGGGTGAGCGCAGTTGTGCAACAGTCGAACGGTTGAGCAATTATTTGCATGATCGTGTCCCAGAGCTATGCCAACGATACAAGCGATTTCCAGAGCAGCATCCTCGCATCAGCGCTGACCCATCTGAGAAGCATCACTTTATTTTGATACCCCAATATGCCTGGGATCAAGATATTGCCAAATTGCGTGAACTGGCATTTCAAGAAGCCTTTATTAATCGCAATTTAATATTGGCAGAGCAGTTATGCATTCGGGCAAATGCCGCTGCGTTTGGGGCAGATTTGCAGGTGATGAAGTTATACAACCGGATTAAAGAATTGCAGGCTGAAAGCTCTCAATCTCCTTCAGTTGCAACGCCAACTGTTACTCCTGCTTCACCATTAGAAAATCGGTCAACTAGTAACGAATCAGCATCCGCTCCGGTCTCTAAACCCGTCAGACCTATTCAACCTGTCTTCTCCGATCAGGAAAGAACAGATACTCTAAACACACCAAACATCACACGGCAACAATTTCTCAAATGGTTCTTCTGGGGAGGAACCGGAGTTGCTGTAGTGACAGGAGTAGGGCTGCTGAATCAACAACCTAATTCTGAACCACCGTCTCCGCCAGATTCACCTACTCCCTCACTAGCTACGTCTTCTCCACCTGTTGCTCCACCTTCCAGAACAGCGGATTACTCGAAGTTGGAGAATTTTTTGAAGGCACAACAGTGGAGGTATGCTGACCAGGAAACCTTAAATATAATGCTTAGAAAGACTGGACGAGAGCAGCAAGATTGGCTGGATACTGCAAGCATCAACAGATTGCACTGTGATGTACTAACAGCGATCGATCGACTCTGGATGCAATACAGCGACCGTAAGTTTGGCTTTAGTGTGCAGCAGCAAATTTGGCAGGAAATGGGTAGCCCTAACGGATTGAATATTCGATGGCCCGAATTTGCCGATCGTGTCGGCTGGCGTAAGGACGGCGTCTGGGTTAAATCTAATAGCCTCCCTCCCTCTCTTGATTCCTCTCCTGTAGGAAATGCCCCTGTTTGGATGGTGATTTTTTCGCGAGGGCCAGGGTGGGAGGGGTGGTCTTCTCTTGCACAAAGAGTTGTAGAGTGTGTGTAAGAGATCCACTCCGACAAAAAGCTTTATTTCAGAGCCTCTCCACACGAAAAAGCAGGTGTTTCAACCCACAGCATTGGTAGTGATGTCAAGATTGGTAACATAACCCACGCAGCTTGAGTGGCAACTAGTCAGCCAGAGGAGAACCAGAAGCTACAGGTTCAGCAGGAAGTGCTGAAGCACATCATCGTGGGTAAAAAGCTAAGAACCTTCCTCCCCACTCGCGTGGTCTTTGAATCAGGTTTGGTTTCAATCTCCAAAGGAGATTCGCTTTAGTTTAAACCTTTCTCCTTTTATTTGGCTTGAAGTAATTCCGGGACTTGTAGTTTCAATCTCCAAAGGAAATTCGCTTTAGTTTAAACCTGCTCCTCCTAATTGGCGCTTCGCTGGCTTTGTGGATCAGCGGCTGTTTCAATCTCCAAAGGAGATTCCCTTTAGTTTAAACAACATTGCATAATGTTAATCCTTAATTTCTAAAAGACAGTTTTAAGGCGTTGCATAATGGTGCTATGAATTGAGGCTAAATCTGATGCAATGTCCTGAATGCGGTTCCAATCATATCCGTAAGAACGGTAAGATGCGAGGTAAACAGGCATCACATTTGTGTAGATTGTGGTCGTCAGTTTATTGATGTTTACACAGCTCCCCAAGGATATTCCGATGAGATCAAAGCTTTATGTTTGAAAATGTATGTTAATGGCATGGGGTTTCGAGGCATTGAGCGAGTCACAGGTGTCCATCACACCACCGTGATTTATTGGGTCAAGCAAGTGGGAAAAAATCTGCCCGATGCCTATGAGCCTGAACGTATTCCTGAAGTGGGCGAACTTGATGAGTTGGAAACCTTTGTTGGTTCAAAAAAAACAAAATCTGGCTCTGGACGGCAGTTGACCACTTTAAACAGGGGGATCTTAGGGTGGGTGTTGGGAGATCACACTGCCAAGACCTTTGCACCTTTATGGGCAGTTGTGGCCACCTGGCTTAGTTACTTTTATGTTACTGATGGATGGTCAGTTTATCCAGGTTTTATTCCAGCAGGAGACCAGATTGTCAGCAAGACTTACATGACACGGGTGGAAGGGGAAAATACCCGGTTGCGGCATTATCTGGCTCGATTGCATCGCAAAACTCTGTGCTATTCAAAATCCGAGGAAATGCTGAGATACTCATTTCGGCTGTTACTGCACTATCTCAAATTCTGGGATGTCCCTATTCCTCAATGATTCATAGCACCATTATGCAACGCCAGTTTTAATATCATCTATTTTTACTCTTCCAAACGACCGTTTACAAGACACATTTCTTGAACTGACACAACGCGCCTCAAATCTACCTACACCGTGTCTCATAACCCATCTTTTTATCTGTGTCTCATGAGATAATTAATAAATGAGTTATGAAACCTTTTTAATGAAAATTGGGTATTTTTCATCCAATGACCAAACTTTGAACTTACAAAAAGACGCTCTTAAAAAAGCTGGGTGCAGAAAGATTTTTAGTGATATCGCCAGTGGTGCTTCTTCTTGACCTGGATTAGATCAATGTCTCGACCAACTTCGTAAGGGCGATACTTTAGTTTTATGGCGACTCGATTGGCTTGGACGCTCTCTCAAACATTTGTTGACACTGGTTGAAGACTTCAGCACCAGAGGGATTGGATTTGTCAGCCTAGCTGAAGCAATTGACACGACAACGAGTGGCGGCAAGTTGGTGTTTAGCATCTTTGGCGCGATCGCTTAATTTGAAAGACAGATTAATTAAGGACAGAAGAAAATTGCGCTTAAGAAGGTTTCCACTCGTCAGTAGTTACGTTATGAAGAGGTAGGTGAACGAGTGCAACTAATGCAACTAAGGTTTCTTTAGTTGTATTGTTGCAAGTATTAATTGTCCCTACTGCTTCATATGTCACACATGAGCCGGGTAATTGCACTATTCAATCAGTGCGGTGGAGTCGGGAAGAGTACCTTGACCATGAACCTGGGCTATCATCTGCAAGAGCGCTCTCATCGCGTTCTCCTAGTAGATATGGACCCGCAGGCGAGTTTGACCATTTTTATGGGGATAGAACCAGAGAAGTTAAACTCGACTGTAAGAGACGTGCTAGCGGATGAAGATGACGATGAAGAGTTGAGCGAGTTACCAATCCACAAGGGGCTTCACGGTTTAGATTTAATGCCTTCTTCCATCGATTTGTCAGCCACTGAATTATCGCTCGTCAATGCAGATATGCGAGATGTCAGGTTAAAAGATGCGCTCTCTCCTGTAAGAGACGAGTACGATTTTATTCTGATTGATTGCCCTCCTTCGTTGGGGTTGTTGAGTTACATCAGTTTAGTTGCTGCGACTCATATCCTCGTCCCGATTCAAACTCAGTTCAAAGCGTTTGAGGGGACAAATTTGTTGCTCAAGACTGTAGCGCGGGTAAGGCGTCGCTCGAATCGAGGCTTGAAAATCGCTGGTTTTATCCCTACGTTGTTTGATGCTCGTCGGAGTCAAGATGCCCGGACACTAGAAGCCATCAAAGAGCGGTTTGCTGCTGTGGGTCTCATCCATCCTCCCATTCCCTGGTCTACAAGTTTTGCCGACTCGGTTGAGGCTCGTGTACCACTCTCCGTCTACGATAGTAGCCATAAGGCAATTGCGGTGCTCAAGTCCATTGTTCTCGACTTGGAGGTTATGGTGTAATGGCTCGTAAGCGAGAGCGTCCTTACGGCTCGAATGTGACGCCCGTTGACTCCCTAGACGCTTTGTTTGGCGAGGGGCGCCCAGCTGCGGAGTTGGTTCGCACTTCTAAGATTAAAACTCGGACTCAGCCCCGGCGCTATTTCGATGCGGAAAAGTTAGAGCAGTTGATACAGTCAATCAAGCAGCACGGCATCTTGGAGCCACTGTTGGTGCGACCGCTTCCGGACAATCAGTACGAGCTAGTAGCCGGAGAAAGGCGTTACCGAGCTGCCACCCTTGTGGGGCTTACTGAGGTGCCCGTGGTGGTACGGGAACTCAATGATATTGAAGCCCTGCAACTAGCTCTAGTCGAGAACCTCCAACGAGAAGACCTCAATGCCGTTGAAGAAACCGAGGGAATTTTGCAGCTACTGGCTCTCAAGCTCAATCTCACTCTACCGGAGATTCCGCCGTTGCTCTATCAGATGAAGAACGCTTTTGAGAAGGATAAAGGGAAAGGCTCTGATATTAGGGATAACGTTATCCCTAACCCGGAATCAGATTTGGAGCAGGGCGTACAAGGAGTGTTCGACGAGCTGGGATTGATGAGTTGGTACTCGTTCACCTGCAATCGCCTTCCCCTGTTGCGGTTGCCTGAAGATATTCTCGAAGTCTTGCGAAGAGGTGAAATTGAGTACACCAAGGCGAAAGCTCTAGCACAAGTCAAGGACGAAGCCTCTCGTCTTGCCCTGTTGGAAGATGCGATCGCTTCTTCTCTCTCCTTAAGCGAAATCATCAAGCGGATCAAAGCTGTTCAACCGCCAACCGAACCTCCTCTCCTGGCCCAGAGGATAGAGACTATCTCCAAGCTGGTCAAGAAGCATCAGGTATGGGATGACCCCAAAAAGCGTAGAAAACTCGAAACTCTGTTGGCAAAGATTGAGGAGTTATTCTCTTCTGATGGATTAGATGAATCACAGCCCAAAAAAGAAGGTGAAGTTACTCACAATGAGCCTCCGCTTACCTCTGAGAGTTTACAGGATTCTTCTCCCCTTAAATCAAACCTAGACCCATTAGAGAGCCATACAGATACCACTCTCGCCATCTCCAGTGAATCATCGTCCCCTCCTTCAGAAACGGCTGAAAAGCCTTTGGAGCAAGAAAATCCCTCCAGTAAGTCATCAGATGAATCAAGACCTTTTGCCCAAGAGGAGCCGACTGTGGGAGGTAGTGAATTAACTGAATCGTTGACTGATGCTGAGATGGCTCAGCGGCTGGGAGTTAAGACTTCTACGCTTGGTAAAGCAAAGAAAAGAACCGATTACTCTGAGTGGAGTAAGAGTAAAGATCCCGATGCGAAAGCGTGGCAATGGGTAGCAGAATCTAAGCGTTTTGTGCCATTGGAAAACTAGAAGGTTGGCTAGATAATCAAGAAACAACCCAAGTTTTCTACATTCGCCTGTCCTCTCATTAGGTATCAATTTCTGAGTAATGGCAGATGGGAAAAAGAGCAGGGCTCGCTGCCACATTTGAGCGCCCAGAGACAAGATTATATCAACCCAATTACAACTGTGTTTAATCTGCTTTGCCCCACGTCAATGCTAGCCAGATATCTTCCATTGAGTTGTCGTCGAAGTAGACTGCGAATAGACCGATGGGTGCTTGCAGCGGAATGTTTGTTAGTTTACCCCTCCTTAGATTTCCCAGGGATGGCTCGCCCAGGGTATCTTTGTTACCCGTCCCATCGACGTTGGTACTAATTTCTACTGGATTTTTAGTCTTGGCTAAGAAATCTACCTGTTTAATGGCTCCGAGCCTACCCTGGCTCCAGAAAGGATAGTGTTCTGCGCTCAGGTTTAGCATTAATGCTGCTCTCTTGGTAGCCCCTTCAATCCTGATGCCTTTAAATCTTGCCCATTCGGTGGGGAATTCATGGCGTAGAGAAAACAGACGCACTGAACCCACAGTTTGTGCAGCATTAATCTGGTTTGTCAAATTGGTGATCGCCCCGATCTTCAATGACCCACCCGACTCACGCGCTGTATAACGAATATGCAGAATCACATCGGAAATTGTGTTGTAGTCAAACTGGCAGGGTTCCTTTTTGCTTGGATTGGCGGGTAATGCCAACTGCCATTCGCTAATCACACCCGCCCCTTCAAAGGGTAAATAGCGTTCGTCACGTAGGTTGGTTTCAAATAATCCGCTGTCATTTTGCCCAGTGCTGGTGACGATCGTTTGGAGACTGCCGAAGGAATCGTTGAATCGAGCATCCTCGGTGCTACTCCGCTCATAGCTCCCATCTGTCAGCACCGGTTTAGTGCGAATGCTGCTCTTAAGCATTGTCAAGGTGCAGTTGATGCTGGTGTAGGGGCCGGTGACACAGGGGATGCTGACGGCAACGGTTTTGATGCGACGGAAGTAGTGACCTGGTCCATCCATGTCGAAGAGTTCTTCGGGGAGGGAGACGGTGCAGCGGCCAGTGGTGCGGAGTTGCATGAGGGCGAGAGGGCTTAACTGGAGAAGGCTGACATGTTTGGTGAGTTCGTATTCACGTTTGTTATTTTCGTGATACGCCATCTCCATTCGCTTGAGGTCGAGATAGAGAGCTTCACCGGAGAGTAAACCTTTGCGTCCGCCATCCCAGTAGTTGAATTTGATGTAGGTGGTGGCATCAACTTCGGGGCGCATGAGTTCGCGTTTCATGGTCTGTTCAGCTTTGCGGGCAGTGTCGAAGGCAAAGCGATAGTATTCGTAGTAGAGACGGGAGATTTCGCCCTGCATCCAGGCATAGAGTTCTTCGTTGGTGAACTTCTCTTGTAGGAAGCGATCGACCTCTTGAGCATTTTCAATCAGTTTTTTGGTGTTTTCGTATTCGTGATGGGCGACTTGTTCGGTAATCAGCGATGTGAGAATCTGTCGCCCAATTTGCATAAGTTCGTGGGCAGCCATATTATGTTGCAATAACCAATCATCTGCACGTCGCTCATAAGAAGCATATCGCGACGCCATACTAGCTTGGTCTCGTTCCCATGACGCAGTGGCTCCAGCAGCATCTCCCGTAAGCCTTGCCACCGTTGAAAGCATAGTTCCAACTTTAAGATCTATCGTTCCTCCTAATCCCCAAAAGTGTGCATCTGCCGTCCCATCGGGAATAGGAGCCAGCGTAGCTGCTGTCGCGTGAAAAACCGTACTCCACAAAGTTTCTTCTCTTGCTTTTGGCAGATGCACATTAAGCTCTATATCCTCATTTTCTGATAAGTAAACTTTTCCGCTTCCAGAATACCCGGTGATATTGCCTGATTCTTCAGCTAATTTCAAGTCTGGTAGTTTTTGCAATGTGAGTGTTTTTTCATACTGTCCGACCAGAGCAGCATAGGTTTCATCAAAGTTTTCCTCGTCCAATTCGCGCGGATCTAGTCCCAGGGTATCTGGAGCATTTGGATCGGCTGGTAGTCCAAGCAATCGCTGGTAGTAGTGGAGCCGTTCTAGGGCTGTCGCACGGCTGGTGAGTAAAGATTTAGTGGCTTCCTGGGCTTGTTTCCACTGCAAGAAGCGCACGTCTTGTTGCATCTGCTGAATTTTGATTTCGTGGCTTTGGCGCAATAGAGCTAGACGTTCGCCCTCACCTTTTTCGATCGCCGCCAACAATGCCCCCCCTAAACTTCGCACTTCGCTACACAGTTCTAATGCCTTTTGGATAAATAGGATGGCACGGACTGGGCTAGCGGGTTGATTCAAACCATTAACGATCGAGCCAATATCAATTCCGGCTGCTGCCGCTTTGACTAGCATTCCGGGATCGATGGGTGGATCGAACAGGGCAAGCTGGCGCACGATCCCTTCGATGTTCATGCAGTGGCGGATCTTGAATAGACGGTCTGCGACTGTATCCCAATAGCCCAACAGTTTGTCGTTGTGGGGAATGCAGAAATAGAGCGTGCGCCCAATGCCAAAGAGGGGCGCTGCTGCATCTGGATCTTTACCCTGGATCTGCGGCAACCCAAGGTTGAGCGGAAACTTCCCTTCCAGTTCGACCAGGGCATTGCCGGTTGCATCGAGTCCGCGTGCTTTGAGTTGAGCAAAGGTTTTGGGGCGCGTGGTTCCAGAGGAAGGAATGCGCTGGGGGCGTGGCCCTAGGAGGTTAGATGCCAGCACATAGATTTGGGTAGCTTCATTGATGGATTCGATCGTGTCCTGACGAAACAGGCTGTCGCCCCAGGCAATCAGGTTGTCAAGATACTTCATGACAACATTGTATTGATAGGCAATTTGCCGGGTACGGGCGACAGCGTGGGGTTGGAAGGGTTTATTTTTACTCGCCTCATAGCCAGCAAGGATTGATTCTCTCAGTTTTTCTTCTTCCGGTGTCGGATCTTTTTTACTCAACAGCCGTAACAGTTCGTCAATTTGCATGACATCACCTGCTTGACGGAAGGCAAGAAATTTCCAGAAGCGTTGGGGAGTGGGAACAGATGTGTCGGTGCAGGTGGGATCGAAGATATAGTGGAACCAGCGTTGGGCTTCGGCAAACCGTTGGTTTTTGCTGAGATGGACGGCGATCGTCAGTGGCACATGAAAAAGTAGCTCCCAGTTGTAGTTCGCATAAGGTCCCCCATAGCGAAGATCAATCTCCTTGGGAAAAGACTCGATCTTAACCAATTCGCTGGTTAGCAAGGTATAAAAGGTATTGAAAAAGTCGGTTTTTAGGCTTTGGTGATACTTAGGGTCAAGCAAACCCGGCAATGAATCCTTGTTCAGCTTCTGAATCAGTTCACCGACAAATGGATGAAAGAAGTTCTCAAAGGTGTAGGTAAATTCGATGTCTTGGCGGTCTGTATAGAAAGGTATTACCACACTTGCTTTATCGGAGACTTGATGGAACTCAAATTGAGAATAGGGTTTCATGATTATTTGCTCCTTGAGGGATCTGGCTCTACTGGATTTGTTGATTGCGCAATATGCCTGTCGCACTGATGTCTTTATCGCCAAAACGCACGGTGCCTGTGGTGACGATACCTTTTTTGATATAGGCATCTTCAGTGACAAATTGTTTCATCGGAGCCAGATCAACGACGGCTATTCGTGAATCCATACTTATAGGACCGAGGCGATCGCGAATTATGGGTTGCGATTCCAACACTAATGGCGGAATATCAAGCTTCTTTTTGGATAAATATCCCACAACGCCATAGCCTGCGAATTCTGAAATAGTTACAGGGCGCTCGCTCGTGCTGACATAGAAAACATGTCGGCTGTCTTCATAGAAGAATGGCGCTGTCCAGCCGTTCTCTGGATAGTGGTGTGGTTTGACTAAGCGACCATCAATCTGTGTTTTGATCACTTGCCGTTTGTAATCTGACCCTACCTGACAGTAAGAGATGCTGAAGGTATTCTGACTAATCGTTAAATCAACGGTTTTAGCTTCTTCAATTTGATCAGGTAGCCCACGGTTATCAAGCACTGGCAAGCTATGGGTGTTGTAGAGCACAAATTTAGATCTTTCGTTCTTAGAACCCAAAATTCTGACGACTAACTTTCTTTCAAACTCGTATACGTAGAGGCTCAAGGTTGAGCGCTCAAAGGCATCCTCCCCAGCTACATTGAATTCTCCTAAGCTGTTTGGCTTATCGATGTCTGAGGTCTTGGTGGCTTGCCATTTACCGTTATAATACTCACTCCAGCAAAGCACAGCTTGCACAGTAACTTTTGTACTTGTATTTGAATCATTTCTGACACTTTGTCTGATTTGTCGTAAATTAACTTCAGCTAACTCAGTATTATCTTCTGGGGCAGTAGAGGAATCCCTCCTTGATGTATTAAGTGGAGCTTGCTTAATGATGCGCAACCAGAATAAGAAAAGGCGATCTTTCCAAATGACTGGAATCACTGGATTATCTTCGATATCTAGCTTGATTTGCTCCCAATGTGTCCAGTAGCCATACTCACGGCGACGGTAGAAGTATTTGCGGTTGGCTCCGGGAGTGCGAGCGACTACATGGGCAATATCATCGTCCAGTTTCGTCAGATCGTTTTCAACGAAGTGGATGCCGCAAGGTTCCAGTTTTGCCACTTCTTCTAGTTTTGAAAGGTAGTTCAGGAGTGTGACAGCGGCACGATCTTCGGTGATGTCGCCCTGAAGTAGCTCACTCATGGCTTCTTTGAAAAAAGGCGACTGATCATCCCGTAGCTCTGGCTCTAGCCAATTTTCTGGATACAAAAAGACTTTGCAGTTAGCTTCCCACAACCGATAGCGCTCCATCCAACTCCATTGTTTAGCGTTGATTGCTGAGGGCGAAACTCCCGCTTCCAGATTCATCAAACAGCGTTCAATAAAAAGCTGCACTGATGAAAGGGCATGGCGAATGCGTGAGGTTTGCATACAAGGCTCCATCTGCACATCCATCAGGAAATATTCAAAGAGCTTATCTGGCGTGTCGATGTGCGCTGTCGTGGGATTGACACGCATCTGGTGCAGGATGTAGGCAACAAGAGCATTTCGCTGCAATCCGCGCATTTCGTCGTTGATTGGTTTCAAGGCTTTCAGCCAATCACTTTCGTCGTAGCGGGCACGCAGAGCCGATTGTAAATTGCGAACAGTAGTGGCATTCGGTTCGTTGGTCGCAGTGTTCAGCAGTGTCGACGCAGGAATGCCCAAGGCTCTGATCGGCGCATAGGCATCAAAAAACCGTCGGAACGTTAGTAGGTGCGTGAGATCGGCGATTGCCACGCCAAAGTGATTCAGGAGTGCATTACGCGATCGTTCTTCCCAGCGTGTCAGGCGGAAGAGTAGACTGCTTTCAGGGCCTTTCTCCGGGTCTGGTTGCAGGGCGGCATTTGGGTCTTGGAGTAGCGTCAGTAAACGCTCATCATCCGGTGATAGTTCGGCCTTAAGGTGCGCAAAATCCAGTAATGCGGTGAAGGCATCTCGTAGAGCAATAGCTGCCGTGTTATCTGGACTACCGTTCACGGGTAAGCTATTCAGCCATCCTTGCCCACCGATCTGGTAGTCAGTGTGGGCAGTGAAATAGGCAATCTCACTGGCTGTCAGTTTGAGGGCGATCGCCAACGCTGCCGCTTTGAGGAAACGAACATACGTTATTCGTAGGTGCTTGGTCAACGTATCGGAATAGAGAGAGGATGCTGGAATTACCTCCCAGCCACGCCCAATGGTTTGCCAACGCACAATTAGCGTGGCTTTTACTTTTTCCACTGTGAGGGCAATTGCATAGAGACTTCCTGCTCGTAAATCAATCGGTTGGTCATTCCGCCACAGGTTGCCGATTGGGGTTAGAGGGAGCGCTTTTCCTGCCAACATTAAAGCCACAGTTGCGCCTGCGTCAGCCTCAATCGAAATGTTATAAAAACCATTCTCTGGGGCTTCCAGATACCCACTCCAGATACCCGAAATAGCACTGTCGGGTGCAGCAGCATTGACGGGCAGTGGATGCTGCTCAGCCGTAGAATAGGCCAAGTTCAATTCAGCATCGCGCGCAATATTCACATCTCCCGTTACTGTATCACGGAAGAAAAACTGGGCTGAAAGCCCGAATGTTTCTGACGTGATCAGATCATTGAGCGCAGTCTGCGAGGTTGCATTTGCCGCATGTAGGACGGTGGCATTATCGAGTAAGGCATTAGTCATCTCCGCTTCAACTTTTGTTACCGCACTCATCAATTGCAGTCCTTGCTGCTGCTTCCTTCGCCGTTTGAGTTCTGGCAGAAAATTGGCTAACAGTGCTGATCGTTTCTGTTCTGCCGGATCAGTAGCAGCAATGTAAATCTCATAGAGTGGTAATAGTTCAGGATAACGGGCAAAGAAGGGCTGGATGACCTTTTGATTTTTGTCATAAAGATCAGCGATCGCTGTCTGAAATTGCGGTGTAACGCTAGGGATCGATTGGAGAGCATCCCGAATTACCGAGGTCAGCACACCTGTAAAGGTCATCTGTTTGCGGAAGTCGTCATAGACTATCTGGCTGGGAACCACATCGGTGATTGCTGTTTCTAATGCTGCCTGACCGTGGCTATAGGGGACAGTGCTGACAAGCGTATTGTTGAGGAGACCAAAAAACAAATCAGTAGCAGCGTTCCCGTAGACAAGCGCCATTCGGGAACGGGCAATCTGTCCATCGGGGTCGTCGGTGACGGTATATTCGTCTTCGATCGCGGTGAGCGCTGCCCGTAAGTTGCGGGCAAATCCCAAAATTTTGCTGTCATTGGGGACAGACTTGCCGCTGATATCTTGATTCCAGATCAGATAAAGTGCCTGAACCGGTTTTAAGGATAAAGTTCGCAACTGCTGCACTAATCCAATGAAGCGCTGTATGGGCGGATGAAATGGGTCGGGTGCAGCAAAGGGATCAAAGCCTGTGAATTGGGCCAATACCAAAAACTCGCGCACGCTGAGCTTCAGAATTCGCGCCAGCCAGCCCCGCCGAAAGATGGCACTAAGAGTCTCTAGTGAGAGGGGCGTATTATCGTCATAACCCAGTGCGGTCATGATTTGACGAAGTTCATCCTCTGTCAGATGGAGGGCCGCTCGCAGGGCTTCTGTATGGACTACCAGGGTCTGCGCTGGATTGGTGAGAAAGTTGCCAAACCCATCGTCTGCAAATATTGCATCTTGCTTGAGCAGTGCCGGACTGAGGAACATCTGACGGTAGAGGGACGTGCCGTAGGTATCGATCGAAGCAAAACAAGCCAACAGCGGTAGTAAATCTTTCTTAAGTTCGAGATTGAGGGTCGTCATGACTTGTTTGATTACCCCCAGGCGTGGTAGCAAGATTAGGAATCCAGCATCTAGTTTTTCTAGGTTGATCGCATCATCTGAGTCATTAGGAATTTGGTCGGCTGGATAGAGAGCCGCGATCGCCTGATCGGTTTGTGCAATGCTCCATCCCAGTTTCTTCCACAGCCGGATAAAGCGAATCAGCCGAATAAATTCAAAGGGACGGACTTGGTTCGTATTGTTATCGGGATTGGCATAACGGAATTCTAGTTGATCGAAACGGCACGGATCAGCGACGGCAGTGGGATTGGTCAGTGTAATTAAACCCATGATCAAGGCATGGTTGGCATCATCTCTGACCCATGCCTTGATGTCTCCGCCGTATTGGGTAGCATCTAGTTCAGCCGGTATGAGCGCATCAAAGTCGGCATCAGCGATCGCCCCGTCTTTAAATGCTTTCAGAGTCGCAAACGGAACTCTTAATTGCTCCAATTTAGGAATCAAGACAGCATTTGGATTAACGAAGCGAGTCTTGATGATTTCGATAATCTCCTCGTATGAAATTCCGCTCTGTCGCGTGAATGCTTTTGCATTGGCTAGAGTGGATAGAATATCAGCCTCTGGCGTTGCTGGACTGTAACCATAGAGGTGTTGTAGTGTTAAGGTGCGATCGCTCAGAAGCCGATACTCTGCGCGGGAAATTCGCAGTTCTTCCATGAGAATATCGTGCCAGCCGTACTCGGTTTCGCTAGCACGCTCTAGGTCATCATTTTTCCGTAGTGCTGCCATTACGATGGGCAAGGGAATCTCGAATTGATCGAAATAGCGGCGCAGGTTTTCCAGGGGTTGGTGGAACGGTAATGGGGGAGATGGTGGCAGCAACGGTAGTGGATCGCCTACCTGTATTGGTTTGCCTGCCAGAGTCTGGTAAGCTTGATCGCTAACAAACTGTGGACTCGCTAATAGCTCTTCGGATGTCGCATCAGTATTAATGTCATGGCCAGTGTAGTTGTCGAGTTTGAGGTTATGGGTAATGAAATACTCTAAAGTCTCATTGACGATATCAATGTAGGGTAGCGGCGTGTTGGTGTTTTCGCAGGTGAGGGGGAGATGCTGAATATCGGGACGGCGTTCGAGTAAAATCTTAAGGGGAGTATTGACTCCTATGCCTGGAGGATCGCAAAACTGGAGCAAGTTCACCAGATAGGCCGCCGGACTAAGAATTGAGCGGCAATGATCACAGGTGCAGTAATCCATCTCGCCAAAGAGATTTTCTAAAGTGGGATAGGCAATGATATCAGCGGCATTCGCTGCGGCATTGACAGGTGGGCCGGAGAGGGAATTAATAATCCGGCCATTGAGGTTAGAGCCGATCGCAGGAGCATTTCGCCCTGTTAAGTATGAGGTAGCAATATTCAGCACCGTGTTGTGAACCTGCTGAGCTTTAGCATGGGTCAGAATGGCATTGATTTCTCCGCCCAATTCATCTTTAAATTGCTGCACAAAGTCTGCCTGGTCGTACTGGACAACTTTGTAGGCAGAATCCAGATTGTTTCTGAGCAGAGTGTTCCTTGCGTCGTCACTGGTCGTAATTTGATGCACTCTTTGAATGCGCGTTACCTCTTGCATCACTTCAGGCGCAATTTGCAGGTTATTTTGCAGGGCAAATTGCTCAATCGGTTGCAGCCCAATCTCAAAGTTTCCGTGCTGTTCCATGAGCAACGCATGAACTTGCTCTCCGACCGCATTTTTTAGCGGAGTTTCACCAGTCCTGACCATTTGGGCAACCACTGCTGTCGGATAGCTGAGTCGCATTTGCGCGGACATCAACTCGGCATAGTTACTACGTTTTTCAGCTACATCCTTGCCAGGAATTTCAGGTGGAATGGTGACGCCGTTGGTCATCAAGGTTTGCCATTTTTCCGCCTGATAGTAGCCATTTTCAATCAAGCTGAGGGGATCCGTGATGCCGTTTACGCCGCCAATGTCCTGATGGAGACTTTGCAGGAGGGGGGCGTTGTTGAGGGTCAGGTATCCCAGTTGGCCATCCACCCGTAGTCGCTGGGCAACAGGTTTGCCCAGGTCGCGTTGTACAGCGTCCCAAAACTGGGGTAAATTATCTCGGTGTCGGGTATAGAGATTGACAAACTGTTGCTGTTGCAAATCATTGATTTGGCCACTCGTCAACATTTCCTTTAGCGATGACACTCCAGCCAAAGCAGGTGCATCCAGCGTGTGCTGGGCAGATAAGCCTCGGAAGAGTTCTACTACTTGGGGTAATTGAGCTTCTAAGGTAGCCGGAATCACACCTTGCTGAATGCCTTGCTTCCAGACGCTTTCGGCAGTTTGAGCATCAATCTGGTACAGTGCGTCCTCGTTAGCCGGTACTCCAGCCCGAAACAGGCTATAAAAAAAGGCTGGTGCAATTTCGGTTCGGCTACTGAACTGATCGGCAAGGGCCGCGATCGCCACGGCACGAACATCCCAATTGGTTTTGTTGCCCAGATAGGTAATATCCTGGCGAGTATCGGTTTCCTGGAGGTGGCGGAGATTCCCTTGAAAATGGCTAGCAAGATTTTGCAGCAGGGTCTCGTGTTCAGATTGCAGAGCAGGGGTGACTGTTTCTGTTAGCAGGACATTTAATAGTTCGCGAGAGGAAGCATTGTAACGAACTTCGGAAACCGCAAGAATGCGCTCTCCGGCCAAAACGCGGGTTTGGAGGTCGGGCTTGGTTTTGCCACGCTGTCGCCAATTGCTATCGTTGAATGTGACTTGATAAGTCCCATCTGCCTGAGTTACTGTTTGATTTAATAAAACATCCTCTTCATCTTCACCCACATTTTTGTCTACCACTTGAACAATCAAATCACCGACACTGATGCTTGTGGGGCTACTAACTTTACCTTCGACCTGAAATTCAATTACCTGTGAGATGGAAACCATCAGGTTGACGATTTCGATCGGTTTTGCGGATGGTATAACGTCAGACGATTGAAGAATATTTAGATCATCGTTGCTGACATTCACGCGCAGATTAATGGTGTTGATGCCAGGTAGTGGAGTATAGCGGATAGTATAACGGCCCTCAGGATCGGTTCTATCCTCACCCAGACGAATGGCATCCTGTTTAACTTGATGAAAGGCTCGCACAATGCCGCCCTTAAAAGGGAGCTCGTTATCGTGTTGAATTCTTCCACTAACGACCCAGAAGGTTTCTGTTTGGGGTTGATCCAACTCACCCAATTCTTGCAGAAGCCGATTCATGACATCTGCTGTGCGTTCGTCAACATTTCCGCGTTCACGCTGGGGTTGAATTTGCTGCTCGGCTTGAAAAATAGAAACCAGTTCGCGAGTGACTTCTTGATAGCTTTGTTTTACCCGTTCTTGTCCGAGCACAGCAGATAGCTTCTGCCTCGTCCCTTCGTCATTCGCAAGAAGTAACCGCCGATCGAGAAACAGTTGCAGGGCATCTTGGAGATTGGCAACAGTAGGGCCGCGATCGTCAGATTGAAGTGGGGCAATAATTCTCTGCATTGGAAGACCTTCCTGGGGGCTGATGGGTGGGGCTGAATCGAGCAGGGGCTTCTTTATGGGGTAGGCGATCGGCCCTCATCCCGAATTTGGCTGCTCAATGATCGATTTGAATGGATCTCGAAAAGTGGCACAAAATAATAAACTAGATTTCGTTGCGACGAATTCAGTTTTCGCTGGTCTCGATGGCTTCTTTCAGAGCAATATTGATGGCTCTTTTTGTACTGGCTTCCAGGTCATGTTTAATTTTGGTAAGGCTTAGTAAGCATTGGCGAGTATTGGGTGCAAGACGAATGAGAATATCAATGTCGCTATCGCTGTGAAATTGATTGCCCAGCACTGAGCCAAATAGGGACAGTTCTGTGATGTGCCAGCGCTGGCACAATGTGGTAATTTCGAGCATTGAAAGCCCGATTCGTTGTTGGAGTTGGGGATTAAGCTGGGTGCACATAATGGTTTTTCACTATTTTGCTGTGAAGTAATATTAATAACTATCTGTATCGGAATTTGCTGGATTTCAGAATTTCTAGAATAGTCAACTCTATTTGCTTTCGGTTTTTGAAGTCTTGTAAATCCTCAAATTCTGATGGGTTTTGCAGTTAATAGGGGATCGCACATCACATACTTTCGCAGAAAAATTTGCTTCACCTCCAATTTTCTTAATCCTGAAAATCCTCTAATTCTGGAAATTTTTATGGTTATTTCTCGGGGATTTGGTGTGTTTCGCTGATCGTTAACGTATCCTGCTGGTAAGACAAGATCGGGCGATCGCACTCAATCTTCTGATGTTCGTCGATAGAGATCTGGCACCATAGAAAGGTCTGTTTCTTCTGATCCTTTAACCGTAAGCATACCTGTAAGCATCCGGTCGAGCCGATCAATAGATCGACCATAAGTTGAAATCGCTATAACCGTGAGATAAGTAAAATCTCCGTTGTTACTTATGGGATCAAGTTGGGCAAGAACAATATCGCCGACGGTGATGTTGGCATATGCTCTGCCAGCGACATGCCAACAATTCGGTTCTGCTGATATCACTGCTTCGATCCGAAAAACAACTTCCACTACCGTCCTCCTTTTAGAACTGTTAAGAACCTCCGTATCTCAGCCTCGGTGAAGCGTGGTGTATTTTGCAAAGCACTAGTAACCATCTCAGGTGTCCGAATTGTTGATGAAATCTTAACTCCCATGCTACGTAGTGCAGAACGGGCTTCCGCTGCAGTAATAGTCGTGCTGGCTCGACTTGCAAACTGGGCCGGTGCAAGTTCAATAGCAACTTCGCGCTCAAGGGCTGCAAGCCAGTTGCCTTCACTAATCTTTACTCCTGCTAGATCTGCGGGGGTAGCGATATGAAGCACCCCGCGACCATAGTTTTCACCCTCGGTTGCGAAAATAGTCCCCACAACCGGATCGGTGGTTGCTGGAGTCATCCCTGTCCGCTGCAATGACGGGCTTCCTTCAAATCCCGCAGAAGTGCCTCGGAAGTAAACTGCTGTCGCTGGCGCTCCGTCTGCCGCCGCAGCGCCGCGCCTTATCAGGCTTCCAACTTCGTTTCCCGGACCAGGAAGGTCGGGGCTGCCAGGTGGCATAGTTACACCGTACGCGACGCTCGCAGCAAGATAAGCTTTTGTGCCTGTAGCAATAGGCTCTGCTGCTCTCGCAGCGGTGTATTGGATGGTGGTTGAAAGAGAAGGTGCTGCGATGGCGGCGTAAGCCAATCCTCCTGCCGCCACTACTGTGCCCACCCCTATTGCCTTACCGATGTTAGCGGCGTTGTCCATCCTCCGGTATGACTCTTCTAACTTAGCAACCTCTCGTTGACCAAATTTTTTATACTCTGCCTCCACAAACTTGTCCCATCGCGCTTTGGCTCTCTCTGGATGGTACGCCCATTCGAAGGACTGCTCCTGCCCCTCCGAAGTCCAGTCGTAGATGCGGCTATTGATCGCGGCTGCAAGTCTCGTCCCATACTCCTCTTCCGTGGGAAGGGGGTTTGATATTTTTCCTCTTACCGCCGAACCATAGGCGTCAGGTGGAGCTGTCCCCGAAACCTCAATTGTTAGCTCACCAAGGAAAAAATTGCCCTCTTCATCTTGCGGAAAATTATCCGGTGCTTCTGGCTGCGTTCCGAGGGGATCAGCAAGCATAAGGGGATTGCCGAAGGCATAGACGAACAGATTACCTCCACCCTCAATCCCTATTGGATCGCAAGCCGTCCACCTCCCCAACCACGGCGTATAATACCGTGCCCCGTGATAATTAAGCCCGCTCTCCTCATCCCGCTCCATCCCCGTATACCGATACCGCTTCGCTGCCGCCTTGATGCTCTTATCCACCGCCTGATACGAAGTACTCCCGTAGGGATAGTATTCTTCATAGGAAATGACATTCGCTTGATCATCTAGTTCGAGACTAGCCGAACCCAGATGATTGCCGAACTGAAACCGGATGAGTTGCGTGGGAGATTCATCATCGGGATTGGTGATGGTCTTAGTTTCCACCAGGGCAATCCGCTGCTGGTCATCCATGATGTGCAGCGTCTCGCGCTCCAGCGTGACGGTGTTGCCGCTGCCGTTGTATTTGCGGTAAATCTCAAAGCCTCCCAGGTAAATGCGCTCCTCTTGCCGCGACCCGTTCTGCCGCTCAATTACCTTACGCACCCGCTGTCCTGCGGCATCGTAGACATAGTACGCCACACCGCCACCACCCAAATCCACCCGCTGGAGCTGGTCTTTGAAATCCCAATCCATCTGGGTCAGGTGCGGCATCTTCGTCATGCTGCCGTGTTCGTCATATAAATAGCGGGGTGAAACCAACGACAGATCTGGCAGATCGCCCGGTAGGCTAGTGTTGCGTAAGCGATTATTGGTGAGTTCGTAGTCATAGCGCCGAATCCAGGTACCATTATTCGTGCCATTGTCCGCCTGGTGAATCATCCGCAAAATATTGCCCACCGAGTCGTATTCATACTGCTCGGTGTAGTCACGCATAGCACTGATCTCATTGGGGTGGGACAGATTCATCCGTGGAAAATCACTGGAGTTATATTCCGGCTGCGGGTCTGCCACCTGCCCCTTGTGTTCCCGTCCTTTTGCTTGAATCAAGCGATACAGGGCATCGTAAACATACTGGTTACGGGGTGTGACCATCGCATTGTTGAAAAAGACCGTCTGCTGGGCATCATCCCGAATTTCGGTGATGTTTCCCACCGGATCGTAGGTATAGAAGAGGTTTTGAATTCCTTTGGGGCGATCTGCTGTGAAAGGATTACCCCGCTCTGTTCTCAGGAGGATCAACCGGAAGGTTTTGTCGTCGTACTCATAGGTCGTGACCACATCATTGCCATAGCGAATCAACTGGCGCTGCCCTTTCGCGTCGTAGTCAATATTTTTGATGAACGGCGTTGCTGTTGCCGCACCCTGCAAATTCACATCCACTCCATTGAGTAAATTCGCTTCGTTATAGAGGGGACGAATCGTGCTGTTATCCGGTGTGGTCAGGGTAATCGGACGGTTCAACGCATCGTAGACCGTGCTGCTGACAAAAGGTGGTTCATTCTCAAGGGTTGGATTCTGCGACCAGTCCACCCGATCTTTGTAATTCTGGAGCAATTGCCGCGACCCTTCCAGCAGATTGCGCTTGAAGTCATACCTCTGGCTCGTCACCACTCCCGCCCCATCAAACACCTGGTAAACCTGGCCCCGATGGTTTGTGGCACTGCCCTGAGCCTCCCCATAAACCGTCTGCTCAACTAGCTTTTCCCCCTGGGCATCCTGCACAAACAGAGCCAATGGACGCTGAAGCGCATCATAGGTCAGCCGCCGCACAAAACCTCGACTATCCCAGCCGCGAATCGGGTTGCCTGCCACATTATTCAGCATCCAGCGATCGCCCGCATCTATGCTGTAGGAACACAGGTTGTGCCCCAGTAAATCGAAAGCTCGACCGATCGCGATCGGCTTACCATTCGTATCCTTTACCGGCTTACCATCGGCATCCTTTTGCACCACCGCATAAATCATCACCGCATTGTTGCGGGCATCGATCACGGCAACAGTATTGCCTTCCAGATCCAACTCCACCCGTGTCTCATACTTGCCCACGGCTCCGTTATCAGCAATGGTCAAAAACGTGCGCCCCAACGTATCGAGATGGGCGATCGCCGGTGTCGCCGCATGAGCCGCTGCCTTGATTGCCGCCCGCTGCTTTTCTGCATCCGGGCTACCGCTATACTCACTGTGCCAGGTCGGTAGATAATCGCTGTCTGGCAACCGCTGAAAGAACCCACCCACGTTTGGGTCAGTCTTGGGGTCGAGCAGCACCGTATCGTTGACATCCCACGTCACTTGCTGCCAGGGATCGAAGACCACCTTTTCGTAGGTGTGATTTGGATGCAGCGTCGCCACCACCCGTTCCACCGGGTCGTAAAACAGAATCGGCGTCACCCCTGTCATCACCATCTCCGGCTCATCCTCATACAGATGAGTTGAGCTAAAGAACGGTTCGTATTGTTTGACAGGTTTGCCCTTGTTGTTAAAAATCGTCCGCCCATTGCCCACCCAGCGCGGATCGGTTGGGGCAAGTTTGGGTTGACCATTCTCCAAAATCAGGTCACCCGGACGATTGGGATTTGCCGCATTGGCTTCTCGCTGCGGGGCATCCCCCGGTTCCGCCTGAACCTTCTGCTGCACCTCTCGCCCAAACCCATCGGAGTAGCTAAAACTCACCTGCACCTTCGATTGTGCCCCCCCCGGATCGCCGACGTGGGTTTCACGGGCGATCGCCGCTGCTACCGCAGGTTGCTGATCTGTCCTAAACTGCTCCAGGTCATAAATAATCCGCGTCGTCGCATTTCCCAATAACGATGCCGCCATTCCCAAAGGATTTGCCAAAAAAGCATCGATTTCGGCCTGCGTCAGATCCGCCTTAAATCCATCCAGCAAATCGCCCTTTGTCTCTGTCTCTTTGCCCATCACGGCAGTCCCAGCCACCATCCCCAGCGCGTCAAACGCCACCTGAGCGCGATTGTCATTGGGATCAGTGATTTGTTCCGGCTGCATGGTTCGGTAGTTGTTACGAATTCTCACCACATTGGTGAGCGGATCGGGCAATGTATCCCGACTCTCGACCACTAACAGCGCGTAATCGTCGTAGAGCATCGTCGAGATCCCACCAAAGGGATCTTTCATTTGTGTCGATATATAGAAGCGACTGGGATCGAATGACTGCCGTCCTGATGGAATCCACCACACCCCATCCTGCTCAATGTATTTCCCCTCATTCCGCAGCAAATTACTCAATTCGACCGTGCTGATTTTGCTGTCATAAACCTGCGCCAACAACCCTGGTGTAAATGCCAGCTTGTAGCTTTCACAGGGCAACGCCAGCGATTCAACCTCGCCCAGCGGCAGCGGGGTGGGATCGAGCGTATTTGCCTGGTCATTCCGACGGTATAAAGCTCTAACCCGCTCAATCAACCGCTTTTGCAATGTGCCATCGGGAAATTGATCATAGGGAATCTCCGGCGCAGTCACAAATCCAGAGACCTGATCTGCCGCATCTTTGGCATAGAAGTCAGGAATGATAAACTGCTGCCCCGCAGTCGAGGATATTCCGGTAATTTCATAAGTCAGGGTTTCAATTGGCAGTCCCAGACGATACCAATCGGCTTCATTAGGCTTGTTCGTCACCCGATTTTCGGTATAGGTCGCATGGAGCTGCTCTTGCTCTAGATGCTGCGGTGTGCGACGAGGATAGGCGATTGCCACCGACTTCAACACATTGCCAAATTCATCCACCTCTAACACCATCTCATGCCCGATGCGGGGATCAGCGGGATTGCGCTCATAGTGATAGGTCAGCGACTCCCGCGCATGGGTAAAGAACACCGCGTGCTGATTCTGCCCAAAGGACTGCACTGGCTCGATCGTGTAATTCTGCTCTGCCACACTATAAGGATGGGGCTGCTTGGCTGTGCCATCCAGCGCATACACCTCTTGACGCAGCATGGCTCCCTTGAGCGATCGACACGCCTCCCGTTCTTCCTCTAGTGTCAAACCCGTAGGTAATACCGTGTCATCCAGCAGCCGTTGTCCAACCTGCTCTGGAGTTAACCCTGGCTCCTGATAATAGCCACCCCGTTCAGAGGGTAGATGGGCAAAGAAGCTGGAAATGCGATCGCGATCGATATACGCCCCAGTATGAAACCAGGTTTTCGTCAAAATCGGCGGCACATGAAACGCTGCATCCAAATTCGTGGCAGGCAACGTTCCATCCGCCGTGAAAAGCGTGAACTCCTCCGTGTCCCATTGCTCCACCATGCCAAACCCACGAAACTCTCGCTCTACGCCATCAAAATAACCGTGGTGGTAAGCATGGCGAGTGACAAAGCGGTTGCCACTAATGCGATCGAGTGTCTCTACTCGTTCCACCACATGTACCGGAAACGGCAGTTTCGTAATCCACGGCGTACCCGCTAGCTTGTCTTGCAGATAGAACTTCGTGGAAGGCGCATACTGCACAACCGTTTCTGCGCCCATATTGTTCACCGTCTTCAGCAACAGATGCGGCTTCTGACCACCCATCAAGTCGATGTATCGCATCACACGACCAGCATTACCGGGTAGAGGTGAAGACCACACCAGACAGGCTGTACCATTACCCAGTAAATCAATCACGGTTACGGAGGCAACACTGTCGATCGCCGGGAAGTAGCTTAACGTGCGTCGAACTGACCAACCATTACCAGACTGATTGAAGTAGACCTGAACCCCACTCCCACTGAGATAAATGATATCTGTCGTGCCAGAGCCGTCAATATCCGCCAACTGGATGCGTCGCTGATCAAAAATATCCGGTGCATCAAACCAGGGGGCATTATCCATCGTCACCTTGGCACCAAATCGCCCGTAACCCAAATTCGCCCAGTAACACACCTCGCCATTGCGAATTCGCACAATATCCGTCAACCCATCGCCCGACATATCCGCCAGGTGAATCGACTGGGTGCTGTCGGCAAAAATGACTCTGGGTCCCTTTTCTTCATCCCAGGGCTGGCTCACCCGCTCCGCTGCATCAAAGCCATCTTCTGCTAAGGATGGGTGCCAGACAAAGCAATTATCCTCCGTAATCAGAATGTCACTATGACCATCCCCATTCAGGTCAATGAACTTCAGGTTCGGGTTATCCCAATCCAGACTGGGCAGCGACTTGAAGGTGACAAATGGCTCCCATCCCTCTTTCTGGGTACGTTCATAGAAACCAGGGGTTGTACTGCGTAAAGCCACCAAGTCAAGCCGACCATCACCGGCGAGATCGAGAAATTGAGCGCCACTTGCTAGGGCGATCGTAGGCTGACTGGCAACCAATTCCACTGGGGCAAATTTTGCGGCAATATGCTCCGCACCATTATCCCGAACTGAATTAATCGGACTGAGGTTGCGCTTGTAAAACCATCCACCACCCTGTTCCGTCAGAATCCCTGACAAACCCTCCCCATCCAAATCCACCCACTGATAGCGAGTTCCATCCAACCCATTAGGCAGGTTTTCAAGACTTTCGCGATCAATATCTCGCACTGTTTCATCAATGTTGGGTTCACTGTAAGTAAACTCCAGTGGAGGCAGCGATTTTTGGATATAGTTTCCTGTCGAGCTACGTTTGTGGCCCGTCTGTGTGGCTGAAAGCAGGAGTGAATAGATAGGATTGCGAACATCGGTTGGATTTTGTTCGTAAGAATAAATGAAGTCTGTCGATCGCACCAAGCAATCCCGCCTCACCCCTTCTTCTTCTGGGAAATGATGGAACATCAGCACCCGCTGACAGAGACGATAGGTGCGAACTTCAAACCCAGCCCGGTAGGAAGAGAACGGGTCATTACGAACCATCCACATCCCAGAATCACTGGGTTTAGGGTTCACCTGATCATGTTCCCCGTAATCAAACACCACCTCAAACATCCAATCCGTTCGCAGACTCAAATCTTCATTCGGCTGTCGAGGCGTTTGATTGCCGTAGTGAATGTGCTTCAAGTGGCGATTGACCGCTCGATTCTCTGGAGTACGATTACGCTCGTTTGCCTGCGCTATAATGACTCGATCCGAATTTTCCGCTTTGTACTCATAACAAATCGCATTGCCCTTATCGTCATAGCTCTCGCAAATTAACCAGCTAAAGACATGGGTTGAATCATCAGGGTCGGCAATGCGGCTCTGGGTCGTCCTGCCATACAGTGTGGTGATATTGTCTTTAGAAAGCGATCGCCAGTGTGTCTCTCCCGAATCCAGCTTTGTCCAGCGTTCAATCCGGGCAAACAAACCCTCAGTTCGGGGGCGATAGCGCTGAATCTTAAACTGACCATCTGGCGAATCTAAGACCTCCCGGCTGTCGTTTGCTCTCAGTACAGGCATCAGATCTTCCGCACCTGAAAGCATAAATACATCGGATTCCTCCCCATCCCAGTAGCGAGGCAAACCTTTGTCTGTTTTGCGCGTAATCGACGATAGCGAGAGATTCCAGCCCAGCCCAAATATTCCATTACCCGCACCGGAATCATATGAAAGGGATAACTGCGGTCCAAACCCAGAACGACCAGGACTGATAGCAATAGGTACACTCATCGAGCCAGTACCCGTCACTGGGTTAGCAGCAAATTTCTCTCCCATCCCTTTGATGGCTCCACCCCCTTTGGGCAGGGATACAGCAGGAGGCGGAGCATAGTAGCTTTTATCAGCTTCTGTGGCTTGTTTACTGTCGGCTTGAGCGGGGCGATCGAGCATTGAGCCTACCTCCGTAGCGGAAGGAAATGACAGCTTTCAGTCAGCCAAACAAGTTTTAATTCTCTGAAATAATTAGCAATTGCGATAACCCATGCAGGTACTGTCATGAATAACCCTCACATTCTGAGCTATTGGTTGTATTTCAATCAAGTGTGGTTTTGGTATTTTCTGGTGAAGATTTTTCTGATAAATCAAGCCAACTGTCGTTGTAGGTAGTGTTATACACGGTTTTTTAAAATTAAATGAGTTGACTAAAGACGTTACAAAACGTAATAAAAAGTGCTCGATTTGAGCCTTAATTGGATGTGAAAACTCACTAGAGATATTTGAGAACGTCTCCCATGAAACAATCAGACAAACACTAAAAAAACGAACTTAAACCCTAGCTCAAGGAATCGTAGGTTATTTCGCCTGAAACGTCAGCAGAATTTGTCTACTACATGGAAGATGTAATAGGCGTGTACACTCGCCTCCATAACTCTATGCACCCAGTCCTTTGTTTTGATGAAAGCAGCAAATAGTTAGTTAGAGAAACTAGACCTCTTGCGGAATGATAACCCGCTTTCTGGGCATAGGCTCTTAGGTCTTGCTCTTGGCGATAGCGAAGCGTTGCTGTAAAGCAGATTGCACGATTGGTCATCGGCAGAGACTTTGCAATAGATGACAGCTCTCTTGGGTAGTGCTTTTTGTCCCATTTAAAGCTTGAACTGAACCAAACGCAGATTATTAAGTGGCTCTGGCAAGTCACCAAGGGCGGTTCAACCGCTTGGAAGGAAGCTTATGTCCAGTTCAAGCAATTGATGGGAGATGCTGGCAATGAATAAGTTTACTGCCCAGTTGATTGAACTGATTATGCGATCGCTCCCAAATTCATTGGTGGAAGAAATCAACGCTGCCAGCTTGGATGAACTGGATACGAGAGGATTAATTATCTGGGCAGATGGAGATAACGATGAAAACTGAATTCAGTAGAAAAACCCGCAGAAGAGTCAGGAATATTTCCATAGGAGCGATACTCAAGCCGAGCGTTGCAGAACTACGCAATTGTTTGGTTTGATTCGCGGAAAGAGAGGAACCAACTACTTATCCAAGTGGATGAGTTTCGCTCACAGTAACGATTACAGCAGCTTTAGAATAGTGAGCACTATCTACCACGGTAGATAGTGCTCACCCTAAAAGAACCCAAGGAGAAAGCGAGGCAGGGGAGGATAGCTTGGCATTCGTGTTCTGTCGGATTACGGCACACTTCTCTAGTCGGATAAAGTAGCGGGTTCAAGGTCAAACGATATGCAGTCTGAGCGCGAGCATTCCCCCTAACACCACCAATCCGAGCGCCCGACGGAAGTAGTTGACCCCAGCAAACAACTCCTGCCACGCCCAGGTGAACTAAGCACCGAACCCTACTTGCATCGAATCCTGTCTGGAGATTGCTACTGGGTAAAGTAATATCCAATTTTTGTTAAAAAGGTTTCATAACTCATTTATTAAGTAGTCAGACAAAATTAATTACATAATTTTTACCAAATTCTCTCAGAATTTTTTCAACATCTGCAACAAAAGCTTCCCAAGCTTTGTAAGCATCCATATCAATCCATTCATACTTAATAAACCGCCATAAAATTTCAATCAAATTCAACTCAGGAGAATAGGAGGGCAGCTCAAAGATAGTGATATCGCGTTCTTGCCATTCCTCAAGTTTATCAAGAATGGCATCGCTGGTATGAATAGACGATTGATCGACAACAATCACCGTTGGCTTATCCACAGCAGGAAAGAAAGTATCAATGCAAGTGATAACTACATCAGAATTAATGGTTTGCTCTGAGACATAAGTATCAAGATGATTATTTCGATTTAGAATTCCCAAAACATTTAAACGTTTACTATGACGACTAGGGATAGTTAAGTATTCTCCAATAGGTTGCCATCCATAAGGGACACAAGGAATCAGACAAAATCCCACTTCGTCTAAGTAATATAAGTTAATTTTCCCTTGCTCTTCTAATCGCTTAAATTCTTCTAACTGTGCCTTCTTCTGCTCATAGTCTTGAGGGTTGGGTTCTCCTCCTACTGCTCGGCGCATACGATGCCAGCTCATTGAAAGTGTTTTAAGTATTCTTTGAATTGTTTTAGTACTGATGCTAATCCCCCATTCCTCTTTTACCTTTTGTACCACCTGTTTTAATTGTCTTGGCTCTTGTTTCGCCCAGTCTCTAATTTTTGCTTTTTGTTCAGAATTAAAAGTTGGTTTACAGCCTCTTCCGGGTTTGTTATATAGTCCGACTACTCCCTCGGATTCCCACCTATTGAACCAGTTGTAGATTGTCTTGTAGCTTGTTTGGAAAACCTTCATTAGTTCTTCAACTTTTACTCCTCGAGCGGCTAAGATTAGACAATGCGCTCTTTGACGCACCTGATGATGTCGGCTTTGGTGATAAATTCGCTTCAGTAATTTAGCCGAAAGAGGATTTATTTCTCGAAGGAATATCATCTTTAAACTGAATTAATATACAACGTTTTTATTTTAATATATGTTGTTATTGCTTGTGTAACTAATTTTGTCTAACTACTTAATTGTCTCACGAGACATAGATAAAAAGATGGGTTATGAGACACGGTAATATTGGGTTTGAGGCGCGTTGTCTCCGCTCCAGAAATCTGTCTTATAAACGGTCGTTTGTAAACCACCAAACTGAGTTGTGTTAGATATGCTTTTTTTAAGGGACATCAAGTTAAAACGATAGAAAAAGCTAGGAGTCACATGGGTGTACTCAGATATTGCACCTTATCACCTATAGACGGTTCTGTAAGGAGTGAGTGTGATCGCTCCCTTGCCTAGTAGGTCTTACCCACTGCCGTCTGTTTTATCGAACTGTAGTGAGAAAATTACCACAACTGGTAGAAAAGCTAAACTTAAGTTCAGCTGTGTAAACCTTGGCGCATTTCGCTATGATAATTACGGAAAAGTTGATTTGGCTTGGACTAGGTATTACCACAGTCGGATTACTTTCGGGAATTTTCTACCAAACACTTAGTGAAGCTGTTGATCGACATAAATACCCTCCGCTAGGTCAGCTTGTTGATATTGGGGGATTTCGTCTACATCTCAACTGTATTGGTCAGGGTACACCAACAGTTGTCATGGATGCTGGTGGTGGTGCTCCATCGATCACATGGGGCTTGGTTCCACCTGAAATTGCTAAATTTACCCGTGTGTGTACTTACGATAGAGCGGGTTTGGGTTGGAGCGATCCTAATCTCAGGACACCGCGCACGAGCCAGCAAAGCGTTGATGAATTGCATACACTTCTGACCCAAGCTGGGATTAAGCCTCCTTACATTTTGGTTGGACACTCCTTGGGTGGAGCTAATATGCGGCTATATGCAAGTCAATATCCAGAAGATGTGGTTGGATTGGTGTTAGTGGATTCCTCTCATGAATTGAGCATGACATCCGAAACCTGGAAACGTATTAAAAGAGAGTTATGGCTTTATCAAGTTATGAGGGTTGCCAGTCGAGTTGGTGTGTTGCGATTTATTGGAGAACTCAACTTGTTGCCAATTCTGGAACAGATCAAACAAGAAATTAAAAAATATCCGCTAGCAGTCCAAGCTTTGTTTGATACTTACAAATCTTACTGCTATCGTCCTCACTATTGGGCGAGTGTATCTAGCGAATATGCCAACCTAGAAAAAAGTTTTGAGCAATTAGAAGACGTTATATCATTGAATAACTTGCCTTTAATCGTGTTGGTTCAAGGTGTCAAAGCTCCAGCAATGAGTGATGAAAGATTCCAGAGATGGCAGAAACTTCAGTTAGATTTGACTAAACTTTCATCTAATAGCCAATATATCATTGCCGAAAATAGTGGACACCTTATTCCCTTATAGCAGCCCTAAATGAGTTGTGCAAAAGCATCATATTTTTTTAAGTTAGGTCGGTTGAAAAGTTGAAATTTAAAGAAAAATTGAAACAATTTTGGCTCTTCAGTACTTAGTATGCTAATTCAATAATTAAAATGCCAAGTAAGTAAACATCTAATTCGGTAATTTTCAAAATTCCTAAACCCATAAGCAGAGCGTTTAATCAACTTGAGCTTATTGTTAATACCCTCAACAACACCACTCGTAGTTCGGTTGTCAAAGTAAGCAATAATTTCATC
>NZ_JAMPKJ010000069.1 GCF_039962115.1 Funiculus sociatus GB2-C1
TCTGTCCATCATCAAAAGCTATGGCTCGATAAATGAGGAAAAACAAAAACTTATATTATTGTCGGCTTGAATCACTAATCAAGCCTTCTCTGGGTCTTCCATTATTTATTCAGCAAGCCCTATATAGTAATCCTATTTGAGTTGTGAAGTGCCAGATTAAGTAGGTTGGGTCTGTGCAATAGCGAAACCCAACAAACCTAATATTCGGGTTGGGTTTCGTTACCTCAACCCAACCTAGAATTTTTTTTATGAATGAATTAGGATTGCTATAGTTGAATTATGTCTACCTAGTTATTTGAATAACCTATTGCACCAGAAAAATCTGTGTTTAAAAGTCTGGCACCATCAAATTTAGCATTTGTTAAGTCAGCACCCCTGAAAGATGTCTCCGAAGCACTTTTGATTTTTTTTACAGCTAAAGTTAGGGAATTCATTACTAACAAAATCGAAATTAGTGATAAAAGGCTCCCAATGACTCCCAAAATAAGATTATGTGTACTTAAAAACG
This sequence comes from Funiculus sociatus GB2-C1, assembly GCF_039962115.1. Taxonomy (NCBI): domain Bacteria; kingdom Bacillati; phylum Cyanobacteriota; class Cyanophyceae; order Coleofasciculales; family Coleofasciculaceae; genus Funiculus; species Funiculus sociatus. The sequence goes on from NZ_JAMPKJ010000069.1 coordinate 509, forward strand.
CGATCGCATTTGCTCCCAGTAAGAATGCAAACCCATATCCTGCCACTACTTCGGCAATTGTAACCGCGATCGCTACTAATGAACTTCTAATTTTGCAACTAGCATAAGCCATCGCTACGCCTCCTATCACTGCACCAAAAATCGCTATTTGCGGATTATTGCCTGCGGTAGTTCCGGCATAGAAGAAACCGAGCAAAGCTCCTGACGCTGTTGCTGAGATTGTTGTTGCGATGCGTCCGGCGATCGCTCTCGTTCCTGAAGCAGCGGTAGCAATACCTAAGCTAATATATAAAGCTAATATATAAGCCCAACCAGGTTCTTGTAGAGTCCGGCCGAGAACGCCAAATATCATTCGAGCGATCGCATTCGTCGCACAGGTCGCTACTACTACTGCAACTATAATTAAAATGATTAATTTTTTAGGAGATTGACCAGCTATAACTCGCTCAAAATTTGCTCCCTGTAATAGAGTCTTGCTAAAATCACAACCGCGAATATCGCAACCGCTAAAGTCTGCATTGTTGAGATTTTGTCCTTTGAAAGAACGGGTTTGTAAGTTTTTATTGGTATTACGAGGGTTTTGATTGGTCATAGTAAGTAAATAAAAGGTTTGGAAGAAATATGGAATTTTTAAATATAACCTTATATATTAATAATATTTCTATTTAGAAATAGTTATGAACCGCGTTGGCGGAGCCTGCGCGTTAGCGTTTAGATGCAAAGACCGCGAAGGAAGAGTAAAAGAAATGCTTTTTTTACTTGACGATTGCTATATTACTGATTTTTAAGCACGATTTTTAAGGGTAGAAGAATTAAGTTCATTTGCTATAATAAGGTTTTTATTAGCGTTTCTGTATAAAGGGATGCCTGCTCAACGCCAGATTTATCTAAATCGATTTTTGCTATTTGCTGGAACTGGTTTATTGATATTGCCATTGATACTCTACGGTGGGTTGCATTTTTTACGCCCGCCCCAGATAGATAAAGAGCAAGCATTGTTTCAAGGTATATTTTACAGGCGTGTTGTCCGTTCAACACCACGTCCGCTGATGATCCATATTGTCAGTGTTGACTTAAAAACACCAGGAGTTAAAGTGTTAGTTACTCCGGGAATGCCAACACCAGACGATACAGAAATTAATGCGCGGACTACATCAGAATTTCTTAATGAATTTAAACTGCAATTGGCGATTAATGGTAGCTTCTTCTATCTTTTTCGCGAACAAACTCCTTGGGATTATTATCCTCACAGTGGCGATCGCGTCAACGTAGTGGGACAAGCGATCGCAAATGGGCGTATTTATTCTAAATTTGAATCAAAATGGCCTGTAGTGTGCTTTTTGTCAAGCAATATTGCCCAAATCTTTGACAGTGGATCTTGCCCTAAAGATACGTTTGCTGCGGTTGCGGGGAATGAGGTGCTGGTTGCAGGGGGTAATGGTGTAAGCAAAAATTTTAATGGCAATAATAATAAGCCATACCCGCGTGTTGTAGTGGCTACTAATAAAAAAGGTGACAAACTCTGGCTAATTGCTGTAGATGGCAAGCAGCCGCTTTATAGTGAGGGGGTGACAATGGCTGAACTGACAAAAATTGTTATGGAGTTAGGGGCATATGCTGCACTTAACCTTGATGGTGGGGGTTCAACAACTATGGTGATGGCAACTCCTTCGGGAGCAAGTTTATTAAATGCTCCGATTCAGACTAAACTACCTATGCGCGAGCGTCCTGTTGCTAATCACTTAGGATTTTATGCTTTACCCTTGCAGAGGTAGAGGGTGGTGCAGTGATGCAATGAGATATATATGCTTAATCTAAGCGATCGCGTCCTTTAAAGGGGAAAATTAGAATTAGTTTTTATAGTGTCGCTTACTTAAATTTCTATGGAATCCGCCGCGATCGCACCCAATCCCTTACCCAACTATATTAATGGGGAGTGGTGTGCTTCCCACGCCACCGAATTTTTGAATGTGGTGAACCCTGCTACCGCCGAAGTGCTGACGAAGGTTCCTTTGTCGCCTCAGAGTGATGTAAACGCAGCAGCAATAGCAGCAGCGACGGCTTATAATAGTTGGCGGCGCACTCCACCCACCGAAAGAGTGCAATACTTATTCAAACTCAAATTTTTATTAGAAGAACACCTTGATGAGTTAGCCCGGACAATTACTTTGGAATGCGGTAAAACCTTAGCAGAGTCACGCGGCGAAATGCAACGGGCGATAGAAAATGTAGAAGTTGCCTGTGGAATTCCCATGCTGATGCAGGGTTACAATTTGGAAGATATTGCCCGTGGAATTGATGAGATAATGATTCGTCAACCTGTGGGAGTTGTAGCAATAATTGCACCTTTTAATTTTCCGGGGATGATTCCATTTTGGTTTCTGCCTTACGCGATCGCTTGCGGCAATACGTGCATTGTCAAACCCTCAGAAAGGGTGCCGTTAACAATGCAAAAGGTGTTTGAATTGTTAGAAAAGACAGGTTTACCTAAAGGTGTAATTAACCTGGTAAATGGTGCAAAAGAAGCTGTGGATGCAATTTTGGAACATCCAACTATTCGCGCCATTAGTTTTGTTGGTTCCTCACCAGTAGCACAGTATGTTTACAGTCGTGCTGCTGCATTTGGTAAGCGGGTGCAATGTCAGGGAGGGGCGAAAAATCCGATTATTGTTTTGCCAGATGCAGACATGGAAATGACTACCCGCATCACCGCAGATAGTGCGTTTGGGTGTGCGGGACAACGTTGTTTAGCAGCTTCTTTAGCAGTGACGGTGGGAGAAGCGCGTCACACTTTTACAGAAGCGATCGCTAACTCTGCACAAACCAGAATGGTAGGCTATGGTTTGGATGAAAAAGTGCAAATGGGGCCAGTAATTACCTCTCAAAGTCGCGACCGGATTGAAGGGTTAATTCAACAGGGAGCAAATGAAGGTGCGACTGTATTAGTAGACGGACGCAACCCGAAAATTTCTGGTTATGAACAGGGTAATTTTATTCGACCAACGATTCTGCAAAATGTCAACCCGAATAGTGAACTAGCGCGTACAGAAGTTTTTGGCCCAGTATTAGGTTTAATGCACTTGGATACAATCGAGGATGCGATCGCATTGGTTAACAGTGGTCAATGGGGAAATATGGCTTGTTTGTTTACCAACAGTGGTGCAGCAGCGCGGAAGTTTCGTTATGAAGCCGAAGCAGGTAATATTGGCATTAATATTGGTGTAGCAGCACCGATGGCATTTTTTCCTTTTAGTGGTTGGAAAGATAGCTTCTACGGTGACTTACACGGTCAAGGTAGACACGCGGTAGAATTTTTCACGCAAACTAAAGTTGTTGTTGAACGCTGGCCTAAAGATTGGTCGCGCCAGTTTTAAAGTTCAGCGCTCATTTGTAGCCTTCAAGTTAAGCTATTGTCGTGGCTTAACTTTGGGTGCATATCTTTTGCGAGTAAATACTGCTAATAAAAACACAAAAAATGTTAGCGTTCCAGCTAAATATAATGGATAACCATAGGTAGTTGGATTAGATTGATTAATCACCATTCCAGCAATTACAGGCCCAAAGGCGTTGGAAATGCTTAAGTAAGAGGAATTAAGACCCATTGCCGTTCCTTGCTCTTCTGGCTTAGAATTTAATGAGATCAAAGTATTAATTATCGGCTGAACTAAAGAATTAAGAATCGAAAAAAGTATAGTTATTGACACAAAATAAACAATGCTTGGCACGATTGGCATTAAACTAAACGATAAACTGCGAACAAATAAAGCTAAAAATAAGATATTAACCAGCTCAAATTTTCTAGTCAAAATTGATATTCCCAAGGTTTGCATAATGACACCGAGTACCCCAAACAATAGAAACATCAGCGTCAAAGACTTACTATTTTGACCCAGTACATTAATGAAGTAGGGCTGAAAAGCATAGGTAAAAATTGTGAAGGTGGTGCCGATAAAAAAATTGATAATTAAAAGAATCCCAATGCTGGGCGTAGCAAGACCTTTGATTAAATTGCCCAAGCCCAAGTCAAAAATGTTGTGTCCTTGTTCAGCCTTAGTTTGGATGGTTTCAGGTAGAAAAAAGATAGTAATTAACAAAGCCACCAGCGCGATCGCGCTCGAAACAAAAAAAGAAGCTCCTAATGAAATTTCCTGCGCTAGTAAACTAATCGCTGGCCCCAATATAAAACCTAACCCAAAAGCTGCCCCCAAAACTCCAAAACCTTTAGCGCGATTTTCTGAGGTAGTTATATCAGAAATAATTGCCTGAGCTACTGAATTATTACCCCCTGTAATTCCATCCAGAAATCGAGCTAAAAATAGAACGATTGCTGTTGTAGCGTTTCCCGCGATAAAATTGGCGATTACTGTCCCTGTTAAACTGATAATTAGTAACGGCTTTCGCCCAAAGCGATCGGAAAGTTTACCAATTACAGGAGTGGCAAAAAATTGCGCTAAAGAGTAAATCGAGAATAAAAAGCTAGTTTGAAAATCGTTTAGTCCAAATTGCTTGCCATAAAGATAAATTATCGGTAGTAAAATTGTTAAACTGAGTGAATTAATAAAAGCAATTAAAGCAGTAATCCAAAATTTTCGATTCATAAGAGTTATATAGTAGTCCTAAACGAGTTGTAAAATGTTTTTTATTTGTAGCGCCGGCATCTCGCCTGCGATAGGCTCTCCCGCTTGTCCTACAATTTACCAGAAAAAATCGATATGTCTGAACAAGAAGTCTTCGTCTTTCCTACATCTTTTGCCCAACAACGGTTGTGGTTCCTTGACCAGTTAATATCTGGCAATGCCATCTATAATGTACCGACAGTAATACGTTTAACAGGCTCACTGAATTTAGCAGCATTAGAGCAGACATTTAGCGAAATCGTGCGCCGCCACGAAGCTTTACGCACTACATTTAAGGTGTTAGACGGGCAACCCGTGCAAGCGATCGAGCCCAACTTAAGCATACCTTTGTCCGTAGTAGACTTGCGACAGTTCCCAGAATGCGATCGCGAACCCCAAGCACAGCAGTTGTTAGCAGCAGAATTCGAGCGTCCTTTCGATTTGTCCTCTGGCCCATTGCTGCGAATAATGCTGTTTCAGCTTTCTGAGACAGAGCATATTTTATTACTAAATATGCACCACATTATTTGTGATGATTGGTCTATCGGTGTACTAATTGGGGAATTGGGGACGCTATACACAGCTTTTACAAACGTTACATACGTCTCTACATCCTTGCCAGAACTACCTCTTCAGTACCCCGACTTTGCCGAATGGCAACGCGAATGGTTGCAAGGAGAAGTGTTAGAAACCCAGTTAGGTTATTGGCGGCAACAATTAAACGGCATTCCCGCGCTAAATTTGCCCGTTGACCGACCGAAACCAGCTTTTGCAACCTATCGCGGAGCAACGCAAACTTTAGAGTTATCAAAAAAGCTAAGCGATGCTCTCCAGACGCTTTCGCAGCAAGAAGGTGCCACCTTATTTATGATTTTACTGGCAACATTTCAAACGTTGCTCTACCGCTATACTCATGAAGAAGATATTGCCGTGGGTTCGCCAATTGCTAACCGCAACCGTAGGGAAATCGAAGGATTAATTGGCTTTTTTGTCAATAGTTTAGTGCTACGCACCGATTTATCTGGAAACCCAACTTTCCGAGAAGTTTTAAACAGAGTAAGGCAGGTAACGCTAGGCGCATACAGTCACCAAGATTTGCCTTTTGAGAAGCTAGTTGAGGAACTGCATCCAGAGCGAAACTTAAATCGTCATCCGCTTTTTCAAGTAGTCTTTGGTTTCGAGAATGCGCCAATGTCGGCGCTAGACTTGCCTGGCTTAATACCTAGTTTTATGGATATTGACTTTAAAACAACCCGCTTTGATTTGGAGTTACACCTGTGGAAGTGTTCGGAGGATTTCCGAAGTTTATGGGGTGGGAAATGGGAGGATTCGGAGGGGATTAGAGGGGTAGTAGTGTACAACACAGATTTATTTGATGAAGCCACCATTACCCGGATGCTAGGGCATTTTAAAATGTTGCTGGAAGGTATTGTTGCTAATCCAGAACAACGAATTTCAAATTTGCCGCTATTGAGCCAACCTGAGCTGCATAAATTATTAATTGAGTGTAATAAAACTGCGGCAGATTATCCTCATACTAAATGTATACATCAGTTGTTTGAAAATCAAGTAGAGCAGAATCATGATTCTATAGCAGTAATCTTTGAAGACACGCAACTCACATATCAAGAGTTAAATATACGCAGCAACCAACTAGCGCACCACTTACAAAAAATGGGGGTTGGTTCGGAAGTTTTAGTTGGTATTTGTGTTGAGCGTTCTATAGATATGATTGTGGGGTTGCTGGGTATACTGAAAGCAGGGGGAGCTTATGTACCTTTAGATTCTAATTATCCGCGCGATCGCTTGAATTTTATGCTTGATGATTCTCATATTTCAATATTGCTGACACAGGAGAAATTAGTTGATAATTTTGGCAACTTCCCCAACCCAGTTGTATACCTCGATAAGGATTGGCAAACCATTGCCCAAGAAAGCCAAGAAAATCCGCACAGCGACGTAACAAGCAACAACTTAGCTTATGTAATTTACACTTCTGGATCTACAGGTAAGCCAAAGGGAGTTGCTGTTACTCACAAAGCTGTAAATCGCCTCGTGTGCAACACAAATTATATAAAATTGTCCCCTGATGATAAAATTGCCCAAGCTTCAAACACTTCCTTCGATGCAGCAACATTCGAGATTTGGGGAGCGTTACTCAATGGCGCTCAACTTGTGAGAATTAGTAGAGATGTCACCCTTTCGCCCCACGAATTTGCTTTACAACTGAGACAGAAAGGCATCAGCGTTTTGTTTTTGACTACAGCCTTATTTCAACAGATTGCTAGAGATGTTCCGCAAGCTTTCTCTTCCTTACGCTATTTGCTATTTGGAGGTGAGGCTGTCGATGCTCGGTGGGTTAAAAAGGTGTTTAAACAAGGAGCGCCTAAGCAGTTAATTCATGTATATGGGCCAACAGAAGGCACAACATTTTCTTCTTATTACTCTGTGCAAGATGTACCAGAATCAGCCACATCTATCCCCATCGGTCGCCCGATTGCGAACACACAAATTTATCTATTAGATGCCGATTTACAACCTGTACCTATTGGCATTGTTGGCGAATTATATATTGGTGGTGATGGACTGGCGCGAGAATATATTAACCGCCCTGATATAACTGCTGAACGCTTCATTTATAATCCTTTTAATAATAAGCTAGAATCGCGGCTTTATAAAACAGGTGACTTAGCCCGCTATTTACCAGACGGCAATATTGAGTTTTTAGGTCGCATTGATAATCAGGTAAAAATTCGCGGCTTTCGCATCGAGTTGGGAGAAATTGAAGCCATACTAAATCAACATTCAGCCGTGAGGGAGACAGTAGTAATTATCCGAGAAGAAATACCTGGTGATAAACACTTGATAGCTTATATTGTTCCTGACCAGCAACAGACACCAACCAGCATAAATCTGCGACAATTTCTCAAAGAAATGTTACCAGAATACATGGTGCCTTCAGCGTATGTTGTACTAGAATCCCTACCACTGACACCGAATGGCAAAGTGGATCGCCGTGCCTTACCTGCGGTAGATACGCTCAGTTTTGAGATGAAAGAAGATTATGTTGCACCACGCGATCGCGTTGAGGAAGTGCTAGTAGAAATTTGGGCTAAGGTTTTGGGTAAACAGCAGATAAGTGTCCGGGACAATTTCTTTGAATTGGGCGGTCATTCTCTACTAGCAACACAGTTAATTTCCCGCATCCGCGACGCTTTGCAAATAGAGTTGTCTGTACGAAACTTGTTTGAATCTCCAACTGTAGCTAGTTTAGCTAGGCACATTGAAACAATGTGTTGGGCTGCAAAAGGTTGGGATAACACGAGTTCTACGGGAAATGAGCGAGAAGAGGTTGAATTTTAAGTAATTCTACAATCTCATTTGCAAATATTCTAGAGTTAGCAAGCGCAAATAATCTAGTATCCAAATATAAGCTTTTAGTTGCTGGTAATTTCCATCTATTGCGAAGCTAGTAGGTTGAGTGTAAGCGAAACCCAAGCACTACCTTCCTTTGTTGGGTTTCGTTCCTCAACCCAACCTACTGAGTTAATTTTATAAATTATTTAGGATTGCTATAGCCCAGTTTTTAATAGGATTTACGCATTGACAAATAAATTAAAATATGAATAATTGACGAAAGAATACAGTGCTGGACAGCATAATAAATAGTAAGCCAGTGGAGCGTCCGATGAAAATACGATTGTTTCATGAGCAAGATGCTGTTCAAATAGCGCAGTTGTTCCACGAAACAGTGCGTGAAATTAACATTCGTGACTACTCGATTGATCAAGTCAAGGCATGGGCACCAGATAATATTCATTTTAGGAACTGGGCAAAGGTCTGTTCTAATCGATTCACTTACGTTGCTGATGATGAAGGTGCGATCGCAGGTTTCGGCGAGTTAGAGTTTAGCGGACACATAGACTGCTTTTACTGCCATAAAAATTATCAGGGAATGGGTATCGGTCGTAAGATTTATTCTGCAATTGAGGCAAAAGCTCATGAATTAGGAATTAATCGCTTGTACACCGAAGCAAGTATTACCGCAAAGCCGTTTTTCTTACACATGGGCTTCTCGATCATCAGGGAACAACAGGTGGAACGTAGAGGAGAGACTTTTGTTAATTACGTAATGGAAAAGTTTCTAAAAAATGCTGTCTAGCAAGTTGCTCAAGCCTTGCCTCAGGCAATGCTTACCACGATGAAACAACATCCAAACCCCATAGACTGGAAAGCTTTTACTTAACTGGCGAATCAGACTGAGCGTAACACTACATGAGTTACACGCCTGCGGACTACCCACCCCAAAATGCAGAAACAACAGCGTTTATTTCATCTGTCCCTATTATTATGTCTCGTCGTGGTAGTATCGCTGGCCTTCAATGCGCTCCTGTTCCGCCAAGCGAGACACTACTACCTGCTACTGAACAAAACTAATCTAGATCCCTTGGGACTAGGCACCTTTAGTGCCGAATCCCTACCAGATGGTGTTTCTGCCGCCTCCACAGCAACCGTGGTATTCTTTGGCGACTCGCGAGCAGAAATGTGGCCTGCTCCGGCAACGCTCAAGGGTTTTTCTTTTATCAATCGAGGCATCGGCTCTCAGACTTCAGCCCAGATATTGGGACGCTTTGACAATCATGTTGTGCCGTTGCAGCCCAATATTATCATTGTGCAAGTTGGGATTAACGACTTGAAAACAATCCCGCTATTTCCTGAGCAAAAAGCTGCCATTATCAACAACTGCAAAGCTAATATTCAGCAGATTGTCGCACGTTCGGTAAATAGTGGTTCCACCGTTATTTTGACAACCATTTTTCCTATTGGCCCAGTACCTCTGACCCGTCAACCTTTCTGGTCGCCAGATATCGCCCAAGCGGTATCGGAAGTAAACGCTTACCTTTACTCGCTAAAAGCAAAGGATGTCTTGATTTTAGATGCTTACTCGCTCTTAGCACAGAATGGTCAAGTGCAAAGCAACTACGTTCGCGATACGTTGCATCTCAATGAGAGGGGGTATAAGGCGCTAAATCAGGAGCTAACTCATGTGCTATCCACCTGGTTGACGGACAAAAGTCTCAAGAAGAAGTCATAAATGGTTTGCCTCCAGTAGCTAAGGTTGCGATCGCAAACCACAGGTAACTAAGCTAGTTGGGGTTGAGCCGAAATAAAACCAAATAAGCCAGTATTTATTGCTACTCACACGCCAATTTTAGCGCCTGAGTTATTAACAGTTAGCACAAAATGTACTGACAACTTCGGAAAAGAGCTGATTCTTCTCCATTAATACCATGTGTCCACCCGGCTTAATGGTGACGAGTTCAGCTTGAGGCAATTCCGCTTTCATGCGATCGCTTGCAACAGGTTTAGTCGCTATATCGGAAGCCCCGCAAACGACCAACACTGGAACGTTAATCGTTGCCAGTGTCTTTGTTTCCTCGAAATTGAACATTGCCAGTGTGCCACGAGCAAGAACACCAGGCGAACCAAAGGCTGATAATAGAGCTGCAAAATTGAGTTGACCGCGTGTTTCAGTACCCTTAAATCCAGACAGTTCTACGTTAATGTGCAGCAACCCATTGAGATAGCTTAGCCACGTCATCAGCCATAAGATAGGTGACAGCAGAATCGTGAGGTACAACAGAGGTTCGAGCAGCGGCTTCTGCAATTTGCGTATCAAACCGCTAAAAATACAAGTCTTCACCGGATTGGTGTAGGTGGTATCCACAAGGATTAAGCCAGCCACCTGCCGCCCCAAATGTTCTGGAAATAGCCGAGAGAATGTTAGGTTAATCATGCCACCCATGCTGTGTCCGAGCAGGATAACCGGCTTATCTCCCGCTATGGCAACAACGGCTTCTAAATCTCGCGCATATTTTTCTATGGAGTAATCATTATTTTTCGGTCTAGTAGATTTTCCTAGTCCTGGCAAGTCCCAAACAATGACTCGGAAGCGATCGCTTAATTGTCGCTTGGCATAATACCATATCGTACTGTTGGGCCCCCAACCGTGTGACAAGATAATCGGTTGACCATCTTCAGGGCCATAAAACTCTACGTGCAGGACGCTACCATCCGGTCGTTGTACGCGCTGCACGGTTCCAGTACGCATAAGCTTAGGTTCCTCAGCACCTTGACGACGCAGCAGTGGCAAACTAATAAAACTACCGCCAAAAGACCACAGAACCAGCGCTATTCCAGCCACTAAGTAGGGCATTCCCACAAGTTCCCGTTCGTACCACTCATAAAGAATGTAAATCCCCCCGCCAAGTATCCCAATGGATAACAGTTGTACCAGCCATAACAAAAGGAAATTGGGGGGGATGAACACCATGAGCCGAAACCTTTAGGGTAGGATGTCGAGTAAGTTTTCTTCTAACGTCATACCGAGGTTAGACTACAGTCGGCTCAATAGCAAGTAAACTCCTCTAGCAGGTAATCTCCTAAAAGGGGTTTAATCTTGATAGTTGAATTTTTATCTTACCTTCGTAGCTTAGATATTCAGGTTTTTGTCGATGAAGAACGCCTGCGCTGTAATGCCCCTGAAGGAAGCCTCACCGCCGACTTACGTGCAGAGATTGCGGAACGCAAAGCTGAAATTCTCTCCTTTCTAAGGGCAGCTAACGTTACCACAAACGCCACTTCTATCAGTCTTACACCCATTCCACGGGACAGAAATCTCTCTCTATCCTTTGCACAACAGCGGCTATGGTTTCTGGATCAATTAGTACCCAACAATGCTTTCTATAATGTTCCAGCAGCTGTGCGTCTGGTCGGTTCGCTAAATTTAGGGGCGTTGGAGGAGGCTTTTAACGAAATTGTCCGCCGTCACGAAGCTTTACGCACTACTTTTGTAACCGTGGAAGGGCAACCCGTACAAGCGATCGCATCCACTTTAACTGTACCTCTACCAGTAATAGATTTGCGATCGCGAAGCGTCTCTGTTGGCGAAGCCGCCCTGAAAGGGCTAGGAGAATCGCGAAGTGTCTCTGTTGGCGAAGCCGCCCTGAAAGGGCTAGGAGAATTAGAAACCGAAGCGCGACGCATCACCACCCAAGAAGCTCAACGCCCTTTCGATTTGTCCAAAGACCCTTTTCTGCGAGTAACGCTACTGCGGTTGGATGAGTCAGAATATGTGCTACTGCTGGTTCTGCACCACATTGTCTCCGATGGCTGGTCTATGGGGGTACTAATTCGCGAGTTAGCGGCACTTTATACAGCCTTTGCTTCCTGTAAAGACGATAAATTTTCCGTCTTTAAACCTTTACCAGAACTACCCATCCAGTATGCAGACTTTGCCCACTGGCAACGCGAGTGGCTGCAAGGGGAAGTATTGGAAACCCAACTTGCTTACTGGCGGCAGCAATTAGAGGGCATTTCTATCTTAAATTTGCCTACTGACAGACCTCGACCAGCCGTTCAAAGCTACCGGGGTGCAACGCAACTTTTGCAACTACCGAAAAGCCTGAGTAAGGCGTTAGAAGCCTTAAGCCAGCAAGAAGGCGTAACTTTGTTTATGACTTTACTGGCAGCATTTCAAACCTTGCTGTACCGCTACACGCAGCAAGAAGATATTGCCGTAGGTTCGCCAATTGCAAACCGCAACCGCAGTGAAATTGAAGGGTTAATTGGTTTTTTTGTCAATAGTTTGGTGTTGCGTACCAATTTTGAGGGAAACCCAACATTTCGCTCACTTTTGAGTCGAGTACGAGAGGTATCTCTGGGAGCCTATGCTTACCAAGATTTGCCTTTTGAAAAGCTGGTGGAAGAACTGCATCCGGAGCGCAACTTGAATCAAAATCCCCTGTTTCAAGTGGTGTTCGCACTACAAAATGCGCCAATGTCGCCACTAGAACTACCAGAGTTAACCTTAAGCCCGTTGCAATTTGTTGATACAGAAACAACGCGATTTGATTTAGAATTCCACTTGTGGGAGCAAAAGGAAAATAATGGGTTAGGGGTAGATAGTTCAGAAGGAATCAGCGGCTTTGTCGTATACAGTACCGATTTATTCGATGCAGCCACGATTAACCGGATGCTGGAGCATTTCCAAATATTGCTAGAGGGTATTGTTGCGAATCCAGAGCAACGAGTTTCCGAATTACCGATATTAACTGAAACTGAACTACATCAACTGTTGGTGGAATGGAATAATACCAAGGTAGATTATCCCAAGGATTTGTGTGTTCATCAGCTATTTGAAGCACAGGTAGAGCAGAATAAAGATGCGATTGCGCTAGTATTTGAAGACAAGCCACTCACCTATCAAGAGTTAAATGTCCGCAGCAACAAACTTGCACGTTACCTAAAGAAATTGGGCGTTGGCACGGAAATTTTAGTAGGACTTTGTGTAGAGCGATCGCTTGATATGATTATCGGGATGTTAGCCATCCTGAAAGCAGGTGGAGCATACCTACCTTTAGACCCTAGCTACCCCCCTGAGCGTTTGAGTTTTATGCTTAAAGATGCTCAAGTGCAAGTTATATTAACACATGAACAGTGTATCAAACGCCTTGGGAAGCATAGCTCACAAATAATATGTTTAGATAAAGATTGGGAAACTATTGCCCAAGAAAGCGAAGCTAATACTATCAGTAATGCTACAGGAGAGAATCTTGCTTATGTTATCTATACCTCTGGCACTACAGGAAAGCCTAAAGGGGTTCAAATTGAACATTGCAATTTATTAAATCTCATTTTCTGGCATCAACAAGCGTTTGCAGTTTCACCACTTGACCGGGTAACGCAGGTTGCGGGATGTGCATTTGATGCTTGCACATGGGAAATTCTGCCTTATTTGAGTGCAGGATGTAGCATTTATTTGATTGATGATGAAATAAGAATAGCGCCTGAAAGTCTGAGAGAATTCTTAATATCGAAATCAATAACAATTAGCTTTTTACCGACACCTTTAGCTGAGAAAATTTTGTTATTGGATTGGTCTAATAACGCAGCTTTACGAATATTACTGACAGGGGGAGACAAACTACACCAGTATCCTTCGGCTGAGTATCCTTTCCAGCTAGTTAATAATTATGGCCCAACTGAGAATACAGTTGTGACAACATCGGGTATTCTTCCTGCTAGAAAGAAAGAAGATCCCCCCAACCCCCCTTATAAAGGGGGGCAAGAAAGGAGCGTAGATGTAGCAGGATCAGGGAATGCGATCGCGCCTACAATTGGTCGTCCCATTGCCAACACTCAAGTTTATGTTCTAGATAAATATTTACAGCCTGTACCCATCGGCGTTGCTGGTGAATTGTACATTGGTGGTGATGGACTAGCGCGAGGTTATTTAAACCGTCCCGATTTAACTGCTGAAAAATTTATTTCTAATCCTTTTAGTAACCAACCAGAAGCACGTCTTTATAAAACAGGGGATTTAGTTCGTTATCAACCAGATGGTAATATCGAATTTTTAGGTCGTCTCGACGAACAGGTGAAAATTCGCGGCTTCCGCATAGAGTTGGGAGAAATTGAAGCCGTACTGAGTCAGCATCCAGCAGTGCTGCAAAATGTTGTAATAACTCGTGAAGATGTACCGGGGGAAAAGCGTTTAGTAGTTTATGTAACGCTAAATTCTGAATACAGCGAACAGAAGCAGATGGAAATGCAATTGCAAGATGAGCAGGTTTCGCAATGGCAGATGCTTTACAACGAAAATTATAATCAACCTGCTGCTGGTTCAGATCCAACATTCAATATTGTCGGTTGGAATAGTAGTTATACTAATAAACCGATTCCAGCAGAACAGATGCGTGAATGGGTAGATAACCAAGTCGCGCAAATTCTGGATTTGCAACCAAGTAGAGTGTTAGAAATTGGGTGTGGAACAGGTTTATTGTTGTTTAGAATTGCGCCTCACTGCAATAAATATTGTGGAACAGATTTTTCCTCGGCTTCACTGAACTACATCCAGCAGCAATTGGCACAATTACCTCAAGTAAAATTGCTTCAGAAGTTAGCGACTGACTTTGAGGAAGTCGAGCCAGAAGCCTTTGATACGGTAATTCTCAACTCGGTTGTGCAATATTTTCCCAGTATTGATTATCTGGTGCGCGTACTGGAGGAAGCAATAAATGCGATCGCTCCCGGTGGCTTCATTTTCATCGGCGATGTGCGTAGCCTCCCCCTATTGCAAGCTTTCCACGCCTCAGTACAACTGACTCAAGCCGAACCCTCCCTCACCCGCGAACAGTTGCAGCAACGGGTAGAAATGCAAATGTTCCAAGAAACGGAGTTAGTAATTGATCCAGCTTTCTTCAGTGCATTAAAGCAGCGATTTCCCCAGATTAGCGACGTACAAATTCAACTAATCCGGGGTCGTTTTCACAATGAATTAACCCAGTTTCGTTATAATGCGATTCTCCAGATTGGGGCTAAAATAGATCCCCCCAACCCCCCTTATGAAGGGGGGCTTCAGAACGTAGAAATAGCTCCCTCCACCCCCGCTTTTCAAGAGGGGCTTCAGAACCCAGAAATAGCTCCTCCTAACGCCCCTTATGAAGGGGGGCTTCAGCTTCAGAACCCCCCTTTTCAAGGGGGGCAGGGGGGATCAAAATGGCTAGACTGGCACGAAAATAACTTAACTGTCTCCGCCGTACATCAGCTATTAGTTAATAACCAACCAGGCCTCTTAACCATTACCAATGTGCCTAATGCGCGGGTAATAGCAGCAGTTAAAACGGCAGAATGGCTCTCAGGCGCAGCAGAATTTAAAACTGCTGGACAGATGCGCGAAGCTTTGCAAAAGCTCCAAAATGTAGGAGTAGATCTAGAAGATGTTTATAGCCTAGATGTCCCTTACAACGTTGATATTAGCTGGTCAAATTCTGGTACTGAAGGACGCTACGATGTAGTATTTGTAAGGAAAGAAATAGACAAGAAAACTACTTTGCCACTCAGCGCTAAATTGCGATCGCTACAATCTTATGCGAATAATCCCCTGCAAGCAAAAGCAGCCCGTAAGTTAATCCCTCAATTGCAGGCTTATCTAACCCAAAAGTTACCTGAGTACATGGTGCCATCGGCTTTTGTGGTGCTGGAATCTCTACCGCTTACACCTAATGGCAAAGTCGATCGCCGTGCTTTACCTGCACCCGAACCAGTCAAACTAGAATTGGCAGGAAGTTATGTTGCACCTCAAACTCCGGTTGAGGAAGTGCTAGTGAAAATTTTTGCTGAGGTTTTGGCAGTTAAACGGGTAGGTATTCACGATAATTTCTTTGAATTAGGAGGACATTCTTTACTAGCAACTCAGCTTGTTTCTAGAGTGCGCGACGCATTCGGGGTGGAGTTACCTTTGCGTAGCGTATTTGAGGCACCGACAATTGCAGAATTATCGAAAGCGATCGCTAGTTTTCAGCAGACCACTACTCAAAGCAAAGCCCCAGCCTTAGTGCCAATTTCTCGTGAAAATCGACGCATGAAGCTATCTTCTCTCAATAAAGAAAACCAACAACCGTGAACCAGATGAAAACCAGCGACCAATTTCCAGAAGATTTCATCTGGGGCGCGGCTACCTCCGCCTATCAGATAGAGGGTGCAGCAACAGAAGGCGATCGCAAACCCAGCGTCTGGGATACCTTCAGCGCCACCCCCGGACGGGTTGAGAATGGCGATACGGGTGCTGTTGCTTGCGATCATTACCATCGCTACGAAACAGACGTAGAACTGATGGCAAAACTGGGCATCAAGCATTATCGCTTCAGTATCGCTTGGCCCCGAATTATTCCTGATGGTCGGGGAAACGTGAATGAAAAGGGAGTCGATTTCTACAAGCGCCTAGTTGATTGCTTGCACAAACACGGGATTACTCCCCACGCCACCTTGTTTCATTGGGACAGTCCTCAAGCACTAGAGGATTTGTACGGTTCTTGGCGCAGCCGGGAGATGGCTTCAGATTTTGCTGACTATGCTACTGCCGTTGTCAGTCGGTTAGGCGATCGCATCACCAACTGGATGACCATCAACGAAATCCCCTGCTTCACTGATTTCGCCTACGATGTGGATAAAGACCCACCCTTTGCCCCTGGCACTCGCGTCAAAACTCGCAAAGAAGTGTGGCAGACTTCTCACCATGCCCTCCTCGCTCATGGAATGGGCTGTCAAGCTATCCGTGCTGCCTCGCCCCTTCCCTGTTCCGTAGCACTTGTAGACAATATTTCTGTCACCGTTCCCCTCACCGAATCAGCGGCTGATATAACCGCGGCTCAGCAAGCTTTCCATACTTCTTGGCTTAATGGTGGGATTATTTTTCCCGCCCTTACGGGTGTCTACAGTCCAGCAATGCTTGAGAAGTTGGGAGCCGATGCCCCAGATATTCAGTCGGGCGATTTGGAAATCATTCACCAGCCCCTCGACGCACTCGGTATCAATATTTACACTGGCACTTATGTTCGTGCGGCTGACAATAAAGACGGTTACGAGTTTCTTGACTTCCCCAAAGGCTACGCGCGAATGAATATGCCTTGGCTGCATATCGTTCCTGAGAGCATCTACTGGGGTATTCGCCATATTAGTGAGACGCTTGGCTGTAAAGATTTGCCCGTATTCATTACCGAGAATGGTTGTGCTGCCGAAGACGAACTAAACGCTCAAGGCGAGGTAATTGATACAGACCGCATTATGTATTTACGCCAGTATTTGAAGGCGGCTCATCGAGCCATTCGTGAAGGCTATCCCCTGAAAGGTTACTTCCTTTGGAGTTTCATGGATAACTTTGAGTGGCCTTATGGTTATAGTCGCCGCTTTGGAATTACCTATGTCGATTACAAGACGCAACAACGCATTCCCAAAGCCAGCTTCAATTGGTATGCAGAGTGCATTCGCCAAAATAGGGTGGTTTAGGAAATCGTGCGATCGCGCCTTAATCATACTGGTGCAAGTGGTGGAGTGGCGCGATCGCGCTACTCTCAAAAGCCGTTGAAAGCTTTAAAGATAGCAATGCTAAAAGTAAAGCCCCAGCCTTACTACTAATTTCTTGTCAAACTTTGCGGATGCGCTTATCTTCATTAAATAAAGAGGAAAAATAGGAGGTTGAGCCGAGATACAAGGTTCGATTTGTTGAGCCAAAATCTAAGGGGTATTGCTCGATCGTTGCTAACTAAGGCGATTTTTATTAAATACTTAAAAATGCTAGAGACTAAAATCCGCAAATATATCACCTACTTGGGAGATTCAGAGTACATGGCTGAGGTTGTTACATCACCTGGCGCAGTTGATACTCTGATTAAGTTACTCCAGAGTAACGACGACAAAATTATTGGCGATACTTGTCTTTTTATTACAGATTTTGTTCTTAGTTGTTCTCGAAACGATACGTGCAAACAATCCTGGGAAAGGGAGCTAAAGCCAGCTGTTATCCCGAAACTAGAGCATCTGGTTCTTGCGGATAACCATTTTATCTGCAAACAAGTAATTTATACGCTAGGAAAAATATGTAGCTACGATAGCGTACCAGTAATGCTTAACGCATTCCACCAACTACGCGATCAAGACCCAATTTTACTACCGCGACTTATAGGAGAGCTATTTTGGCTAGGTGTAGATAATGGTTGGGACGTAATTGACAGCATGGTAGCAAGTAATCAGTATACAACTAGGTGGGCTACCATGACGGCTTTAGATGAATTTGTCTACGACTCGCAAAAAGAGGATGAAACTTTTTTAATGAGGAAAAAGTTTTGTAACCACCTTCGTCACGATGCACATCCGCTAGTGCGAGAAGAAGCCGAATATAATTATAACTTTTTAGAATTACAACGTCGAAAGCATCACGAAAAGATGTCTAAACATGAGTATAAGAAACAGAAAAATTATTTCAGTAATTTAGAAGATTTTTTACAATTTAAAAGTATTGCAACCCATTTTAGTAATTATATGTATGCTCATAATTTACCTACATATACTATAAAAGAGTTAAAACTTTTTATCGATAACCAGTATAAAAAATAAAGCACATTCACCCCTCTCTCAATCAGCCCCCGCAGCATCGATACACTGAAACCAGGACAACATTGATTCTGAAGAACGGAGCAGCAAGCCATGACTCAAGCCTTACCCAAACCAATCGCTTTTGAAGACTTTCTAGAGTGGAAACCGGAAACGGGACACTATGAACTACATGATGGGGTGATTATTGAAATGCAGCCAGTAGGAGAACATGAAGAGATTACCGGGTTTTTAGCTTCAGAACTTACTGTAGAGTTTAAGCGATTAAGTCTTCCCTACTTCATACCCAATCAAGCGCTAGTCAAGCCGCTAGAAAAAGAATCAGGTTATTTACCAGATGTGCTGATATTAAATCGGACTAATCTAGCGGCGGAACCGTTATGGAAAAAATCTTCAACTGTTACTCAGGGTGCATCAATTCCCTTAGTAATTGAAGTAGTCAGTACCAATTGGCGGGATGATTATCTGCTCAAAGTTGCGGATTATGAAGAAATTGGTGTTCCGGAATACTGGATTGTCGATTACCTGGGATTAGGCGGTAGGCGATTTATTGGCAATCCTAAGCAACCTACTATTTCGGTTTACTCAATGGTTGAGGGTGAGTACCAGGTGAATCAGTTTAGAGGTAGCGATCGCATTCAGTCACCAGCGTTTCCAGAGTTAAAATTGACTGCTGAACAGATTTTTAGGGTTGGGGTGCTGATTGAACAGCAACAACAAAATGAAAGCTGAGGAAACAGAAGTTTTTGTATTTCCGGCATCTTTTGCCCAGCAGCGATTGTGGTTTCTCGACTAGCTGTTCCCAGGCAATACCTTCTACAATGTAGCGACTGCACTTCGCCTGACGGGTTCGCTCAATACTTCGGCGCTGGAAGAGACGTTCAACGAAATCGTGCGTCGCCATGAAGCCTTACGCACCACGTTTGTCATAGTGGAGGGGGATCTCCTCCAGGTAATTGCTCCCAGCTTAACCATACCCCTGTCAGTAATAGATTTGCGGCATCTACCGGCAACCGAACGGGAAGCTGAAACTCGACATCCCAAAAACCGCTTTTAGGCTGGATTCTGGCTTTCATCCCCATAGCTAAGCCAAAGCGTATCAAAAAAAGCCTGCGACTGTTCCATCTCCTGGGCTAACACCTGCATCTCCACCACCGCCTCTACTCTGCCCCCTTGTTGCGGTAGTGAAAGAGGCTGAGATTCCCGCCCCAGCTTATGAAAGCGATGAACTCCATCAAACCGTTTTGAATTAGCACCCCCACAAAAATATGGGCTTCTTCGCAAAACGAACCCAAAGTTTTTTTAAGATTTAGGGTAGAGCTTGCTATTCTGCATCTATCGCGGGGAATAATAGTATTAAGTAGATGACGCTATGTTTTTCTTTAGGCAATGAGGAAGCAGTTTTAGCAGCAGCGATGAAACTTCGAGAAGCTAGGTCACTAAGGCTTGTGAATATGGAAATGACGATTGGATGATAGTGGTTGATAATTCAACGTTGCAGGATCAGTGAAGGTTTTACTTCATTCTTTGCCCACTGCTTAAAGCAACTCGGTCACAGTTTTATCTGAAAGTTCAGGAGATTCCATCAGCTTGTAGTGGGGAAATTACTGAACTCTGGAACACCTTGTTAAGCAGTAATTACACGGAAGGTTTTGGGAGCAACGAACCAGCTTCCTGAAATACTTTGCTCTTGAAAACTAGATTTTACTTTAACTCTAACGCCCTCAATTGGAGCAGAACATGATTCAAACTACAGATACAGCTAAGTTTACGACGACTGACCTAAATCGCTTTGCTGAAGAACTCAATCGAGATGGAATCTGTGTGATTCGGGGTTTATTTGATAGAAGATTGGTCGAAGAGTGGGCAGATGCTTTTAATGAATTGTTCCAAAAGCGCCAAAACCAACCGGGAGGTCTGGCACCTCGCGAAAAATCCCGTTACTATCTAACTTTCCCTTGGGTTTCTCCTTTTGCCAATGTGGATGTATTTGCGAATCCGGTAATTTTGGGGATTCTCGATCGGGTATTTTACCAAGAGTATAAATTGGTTCAGTTGGCGGCTGATATTCCTCTCCAAGGTTCGGATTACCAGGAAATTCACCGGGACTTTCGCCCACTTTTCTCAGATCAGATAGTAACGCCACTCTACGCGCTGGCGGTTAACTTTCCGCTGGTAGAAGTAACCGCGGACAATGGGCCGTTTCAAATGGCGCGGGGTACTCATGTCATGCCGCGTGAGGAAGGATTAGTAAAAATCGCTGCTGGCGAAATTCCCATAGAGTCTTTCTATATGCAGCCGGGTGATGTGATGATTCGCTCGCCGCTGGCGCTGCATCGAGGTTCACCAAACCGGACAAACACACCGAGACCGATGGTTGTGATGGGCTATGTGATGCATTGGCTGCACACCACGAAAGTAGACTTGACTGTGCAACGGGACTATTATGAAAGTCTGCCAGAGCAAGTAAGGGAATTACTGCGGTGCCAAGTGGTAGAGCAGTTGCCAGAAAACAAAGTTGAAACCTACGTGAATTTCAAGTATTAGGACGCTAATGTCTCAATTTGAGCCGAAACCTGAAGAATTTCCTAGCAAACGCACCTACACTAATCCGGTGTACAACGGCTATTTTGCCGATCCGTTTGTTTGGGAACACCAGGGGGTATATTACGCAATCGGCACGGGTGCAGCAGAAGCAGAGGGAGAGGTGGACGAAATCGGCAAACGGCGCGTCTTCCCCCTCCTGCGCTCTGAGGACTTTGTAAACTGGGAGTTTGCGGGTAATGCACTACTGCGCCCAGATCCTGCTCTCGGAGATAACTATTGGGCACCGGAAGTTGCTTACTGCGATCGCAAGTTCTATCTCTACTACTCTGTAGGACATGAAGACAAGCGGCATCAGTTACGGGTTGCAACGAGCGATCGCCCCTTGGGGCCTTATCAAGACATCGGTGAACCCCTCATAGACCCTGAATCATGCTCTTTCGCCATCGATCCTCATGCCTTTCGGGATGACGATGGTCAGTGGTATCTCTTCTACGCCCGCGATTTCTTGGATACAGAAGGAGGAGTAAGGGCTGGAACGGCGCTGATGGTAGACCGATTGATAGGAATGACAAAACTGGCTGGAGAGGGGAAAGTTGTTTTACGCGCCCGCTCTGACTGGCAGCGGTTTCTATCGAACCGTTTGATGTACGGCGATCGCTATGATTGGCATACCCTAGAAGGCCCTAGTGTCCGCAAACATGGCGATCGCTACTACTGCTTTTACAGCGGCGGGCGCTGGGAAACGGAAAACTACGGGGTCGATTATGGCGTTGCAGATAGCGTCATGGGTCCCTACTCGGATGCAGGAAATGAAGCGGGTCCCCGCGTATTGAAAACTGTTGTCGATCGAGTTCTCGGCCCCGGTCATAACTCGATTGTTGTCGGTCCCGATGGTAAGACTGATTACATCGCTTACCATGCTTGGGACACGGGCAGGTCAGCGCGGCGAATGTGTTTAGATAAATTGATTTGGACGGCAGATGGCCCACGTTGCGAGGGTCCGACCTGGACATCGCAAACTATATAACAGCTCCCAGCGATCGCGCTTGCCGAAACCGAAGCAATTCGAGCGATTGCTGGCGGCAAGATGTCAAGTGCGATCGCTGTTGAGGAGTGTCATATCTACGGGCAATTCTCTGGAAAGATTTTTAGCCTAGAATCCAAGTTGCAGAAATTAGCGACCGTCCTTCTTTTCACCAAAATCAGCAAAGAACCTTAGCCACTATGCCACCTGATCGGGAACTTTGGGTAACTTGATGATAAAGCTTGTTCCCTTGCCTTCAGCGCTTTCAACCTCAATCGTCCCTTGATGGGCTTCAGTAATACTCTTTACCAAAAATAATCCTAGTCCCCATCCCGTTTGCTCCTCAGCAGAGATAGTTCGACGAAATTGTTGAAATAGGATTGATTGAGCGTCTAGGGCAATTGGATCGCCTTCATTATGGATAGTAAGGCTGATCTGCGTTTCAGTTTGCTCAAGCGTGAGTGTAATCGGCGTGCCAGACGCACCATATTTCACAGCGTTAATTGCTAAGTTTTCAATCACCCGCCGTATTTCTTTCCGACTGCAATAACTCCTGATAGCAGAATCACAAACTACAACAAATCGCTCTCCATAAGCGAAGCTCAAATCCTCCACTACCTCCTGCATCAGGCTCTCTAAATCGCATTCTTCAAATGCAATCTTTAAGCTCTGCCCTGTCCGCAGCCGACTTGCATCGAGCAGATTTTGAATCATCGAATCCAGCCGATTGACCGCATTGATCATCCTCACCGCTACATCCACGTGGGTATCTCCTCGTTCCAGCCGACGCAGAGTCAGTTGAGTTCCCATTTTTACAACATTAAGGGGACCTCTGAGGTCGTGAGTTAGCGTCACCATAAATAGCTCTTGAATATCTCGCAGCGTCTCGGAGAATTGAGTGGCAGCGTCATTAACGGCTTGCTCAATGGAGCCGACAATGATGTCTCGTTCCCTCACTCCTAAAGGCGCTTCTTCCTCTAAAACTTGAAAGATGACTTGACGGAGGATGTGGTACTCGAAAATGAGTTGACTCATGGAGTAGTCAGCATAGCCCGCCCGTTCATGCCCATGCTTCTTGCCAATTCGCATGCTTTCCACCACGTCAGATGCGATTTGGGCAGGTGTCCGGTCAATTCTGTTTGAGAGTTCATCTACCAGTTGGTTTAAGTACAGAGGTAGCGAATTTTGTAAGACAAGAGAATCCTGATGCATTGATGCTTTAACTTCATCACGCGCCCGCTTCTCCCACAGATGCATAATTCTTTCAACATTTTGCTGAAGACGGTCAGAAGCTTGATTAGACATCGTTCTTGATTCTCTGCATGAGTGGAGGTAAGGGAAAGTTTCCAAGATGTGGGTTTGAATGGGTTCGAGCAGCAAGTAACAGAAGCTACAATGCATCTGTACACCCGGTCAAGTCGCAGACAAGGTTAAATTACCAAACATAGTAAGTAGTTTGGACAAGTAGCAGAAAGATTTAATTTTAGCGAACTGCAAACGCAAACGCATTTAAACCGCTTTTCAAAATAAAACGCAAACCACATGAAATTGCAAATAAAAGGTTAGTCCAAACCCCAATAACTGCAAATCAAATCACATTACCTGTAAACCGACTGCAAACCTAATTTTGAAGCCACATTATCTGCCAATAGCTTTGGGGTAAGCGAAAATAACTGCTCAAGGATTATTTTTAACAACTACAGACCAATTTCTACAATTTCATTCGGGCGTATATCTCTGGTCAATAAGTTATTTTAATTCGGATACTTTTGGTAATGTATTCTAAAAACCAGTGTTAGTCAATAAAACTGCTACTTGATGAAGAGGAAAGGCTTCATTCACAAAAGGAACCAGTAATGCAATTTTCTGATGGCTTTAGTGTGTATCTCTCTCAGGGTAAAATTATGTCAGTTTCGTTTCCTGAAGATGAGATTTAACACCTCACTGCACTAAACGGCTGGATGAAAGCGCTTTACCTATTGGGTTGGCAATTTTTAATGGGTCTGGGTCGTCATGTGTATAGGAGCGATCGCTCTAGCCCAAAAACAGATTCCTGAATTCTGGCTGTCATCCTCATCGCTAAGCCTAAACGTATCGAGAAAGGGCATCCACTCCTTCATCTCCTGGAGAGGTACTGCGATTCTCACTACAATTTGCCCATAATCGGCGCTGTTGTTGCAGTAGCGGCTTCATTTCTTGTCAAACCCAGGTCCCGACTGATTTCGGTAGTTAGAAAGGTTTTATTTATACTTGGTATAAAAATTTCCTATATCTTTTTAGCGACTCAATTGCCATACAGTGGTTCTACGCATCAGATGTTGCGTAGAACCACTGTGTCACTTCAGTCATGATTAAAACCTTTTTCAAATTCTTGGTTATCCAGGATGGGGAGTAGATATGGATACAAGCCTGATCGTTTCTAATATCCTAAATCCACCAATCCTATTCTTCTTTCTAGGTATGCTGGCAGTTTTTGTTAAATCGGATCTGGAAATTCCGGCTCCTTTCCCAAAGTTACTGTCACTTTATCTACTATTTTCCATTGGCTTTAAGGGAGGAGTGGAACTGATCAAAAGCGGCTTAACCCAGGAAGTGATATTCACCATGCTGGCAGCCATATTGATGGCGTGTGCTGTCCCGATCTATACCTTTTTTATCCTGAAGCTGAGGCTAGATACCTATGATGCAGCAGCGATCGCTGCGACTTATGGCTCCATCAGTGCCGTAACTTTCATCACGGCAGGAGCTTTTTTGACCGAGTTGGGGATTGATTATGATGGTTATATGGTTGCAGCGCTAGCGCTTATGGAATCTCCGGCTATCATCGTCGGGCTGATTCTGGTCAATCTATTCACACCCAGCCAGGGAGATCGGGACTTTTCCTGGCCCGAAGTGTTGCAAGAAGCCTTCCTGAATAGCTCCGTATTTCTGCTGGTTGGTAGCCTGATCATCGGAGTCCTAACTGGAGAACGCGGTTGGCACACTTTGGAACCCTTTACTCAGGGATTGTTCTACGGTATCTTGACCTTCTTTTTGCTCGACATGGGGTTGGTTGCGGCTAAAAGGATTAAGGACTTGCAAAAAACGGGCGTTTTTCTCATTTCTTTTGCAATACTAATCCCAATCCTCAATGCAGGCATTGGAATTTTGATTGCAAAATTCATCGGAATGCCCAAGGGAGACGCACTCTTATTTGCGGTGCTTTGTGCGAGTGCTTCTTATATTGCTGTTCCCGCCGCTATGCGTTTAACGGTTCCTGAAGCGAACCCTAGCTTGTACGTTTCTACCGCGCTAGCTGTAACGTTTCCTTTCAACATCATTGTGGGAATTCCTGTATATCTGTACGGAATTGAGATGCTTTGGAGATAACATCATGCATTCAGTTAAACGAATAGAAATCATCGCAAATTCAGTTGAACTTGGCAAAATTTTAGACAGCTTAAAAAAATCAGGTGTGACGGGGCACCTAGTCATCCGAAATGTTGCTGGGCAAGGGCTTAGAGGCGGTTCTGAAGATTTAGACATGACGATGCTGGATAATGTCTATGTCATCGCATTTTGTGCGCCAGAAAAACTTAAAGGTGCTGTGGAAATTATTCGACCAATCCTTAACAAGTTCGGAGGCAGTTGTTACATTTCTGATGCGATGGAAATTCGCTCGACAAGATGCGTTGCGTCGCTGTAAAATGGCTGCTTTTGTTTTCTGGTAAATTTGGAAAGACTAAAAAATAAAAGCTCCCGTCGAAGATAGACTTTAAACTTTGAATAGTTGATTCTGCAACTTTTACTTCTTCTTAATACCTATGAATCAAAACAATGGGTTAATAGGGCGACGCAATTTCTTGAACTTAACGGGAAATGGTGGAATAGCACTGATGGCGGCTGTGGCGGGAAGTGCATTCTGGGGCGTGCAAGCAAACCGAGCGATCGCAGCGACCGTTGATCCTCCCAGCCCTGATGCCGCCCTAAAACGGTTGATGGAGGGCAATCAACGGTTTGTACAACACAAGGCTAACCATCCCGATCAATCAGAGGCACGCATTAAAGAACTTGCCCAAGTACAACATCCGTTTGCAACTCTTCTAACCTGCGCGGATTCGCGGGTGGCTGCGGAAATTTTGTTTGACGAAGGACTCGGTGACTTATTTGATATCCGGGTTGCCGGAAATATCGTGACGCCAGAGGTGCTGGGCAGTCTGGAATATGCTGTAGCTATCCTCAGCACTCCTGTGATTATGGTTTTAGGTCACGAACGCTGTGGTGCTGTCACCGCCGCAGTCCAGGGGGAACGTCTCCCTGGAAGCATGAATTCTTTTGTCAAAGCGATTAAACCGGCGATCGCTAAGGCAAAAGATGAATCCGGCGATCCGGTTGATAATGCTGTGATTGCAAATGTTCGGTATCAAATTGAGAAGTTAAAACAAAATTCAACGATCGTTTCTGAACGATTGCTGGATGACAAACTCAAAATTGTTGGAGGTCGTTACGATCTTGATACTGGAAAAGTTACGTTAATTTAGAATTGCGTACAGCAAGCATCTAAATTTCCGTCAACGCCGATGCCGCTGCTACGAACATTCGCTCTGCTGACGGTGATACTAGATAAACTCGCCCCTACTGTCTCTGCTGAATGAGGATTGCAATAGATAGGTAGGGGCGAACTGCCCATCCAATATGCAGCCTTTGCCGACAGGCAGCACGAATGGCTACAGGGTGAGAGCGATCGCATCTTTTAAGATAGATTTTGTGCCAGCATCACTTATTGTTAGAATTTCTCAATCGCTAGGAAAGGTTTTGCTCTGATAATGACATCAGATTGCAGAGTTTATAAACTGCTCTAGCCCCAACGTTACCATCCCACTCACTATTCCCCACTTCGCATACATCAAACCCAATAATCTGTCTGCCGCTATTGACAACTTCGCGGAACAAGAAAAAGGTTTGCTCTAGTTCTAGACCTCCAGGAACCGGAGTTCCTGTATTCGGGCAAAGTTTGGGGTCTAATCCATCGACATCGAAACTGATGTAAACATTCTGCGGTAATTCTGCAACGATTTGTTTGCAAATTTCCAACCAGGAAATTCCAGCATATAGCTTTTGTTTTAACTGAGGATCGTAGTAAGCAGAAACTCTCCCTTCCGATTGGTGAATCAGATTAACTTCATCTTGAGAAATATCGCGAATGCCTACTTGAACTAACTTCGATATTTGGGGCAATTTCAGCGCATTAAACATAATTGAGGCATGAGAAAACTCGAAACCCTCGTAAGCATCGCGTAAATCCGCGTGAGCATCAATGTGTAAAATCCCGAATTCTGGGTAACTTTCTGCCAATGCCTGAATAGCTCCCAGAGGTACGCTGTGATCTCCTCCGATTGCTGCAACCTTTTTACCCTGTTTTATAGCAGCTTGAGCCTGTTCAAACAGCCATTTATTGACAGCTTGACACTCTTGATTAACCGTTTTTAAGACTTGCGTGAGGTCGGGATCGTCTTCGACACGCTTCCCTTGTTCCATATGTTCGATAATTCGAGCCGCATCTTGCCTCAAAAACTCATTTTTTTGCTGGATATCTTTGGGAATTTCTACCATGAAAATACCTTTTTTCCAGCCTTCTGGATTGTCAAAGTCATACAAATCCAGTTGACGAGACGATTCTAAAACAGCATTTGGCCCAAAAGCTGTGCCGGAGCCATAGGAAACAGTCACTTCCCAAGGAATGCCAAACACAATAATATTGGCAGAGTCGTAGTCAAATGGAAGTCCTAAGAGATTACCGTTATCGACACCAATACCGCTAGGATCAAAGTTTAGGAGGATTTCTTCTCTGGTGGCCATTGAGTATGTCCTGAATCAAAGTGGGTTAGCAAAAAGTGGCTTGATAAATGTTAGCGTTGATATTGCAAGTTTCGGGATGAGCCAAGCTAAGTCGGTTGCTATCCCAGTCTATCTTCCACAAGGACTTCTTAACATAACAAATTAGCGATTGCTGATGCCAAACATCAAGACAACTTGGAGTGGTTATCATGCCGATAAGGACAATCTGAGGGCTGATATTTGGTCGTTGCTGAAGCAACAGGGGGTAGCCATCGGAGATCCGCAAGGTCACATTCCTAACTTTGTCGGTTCCCAAAAAGCGGCTGAACAGTTAGCAGATTTACCAATTTGGCAACAAGCAAAAGCAATTAAGTGCAATCCCGATTCACCGCAAATTCCGGTGCGATCGCGTGCTTTAAAAGATGGGAAACGCTTATACATGGCTGTACCCCGTTTAAAGAATACTCGCTGCTTTGTTGAATTGACGGCTGAGGATTTGCAGCAGCGCAACATCCCGCTTGAAGAAGCTGCGATCGCGCGGAAGGCGCTAACTCATGGGCGATTGGTAACTTTTGAAGAAATGCAGCCTATCGATTTAGTTATGGTGGGTTGTGTAGCGGTAACGCGCAATGGGGGTAGAACTGGCAAAGGGGCAGGATTCGCAGATTTGGAACTTGCGATGTTAAGGGAATTTGGGTTAGTGCAGTCGGATACTCCAATTGTGACAACGGTGCATTCGTTGCAAATTGTTGAAGAAGAACGTTTGCCAATGCAACCTCACGATTGGGGACTGGATTGGATTGTTACTGCTGATGAGGCAATCGCAACAAATACAACTTATCCACGGCCAGCAGGGTTAGACTGGGATACAATTCGTCCTGACCAATATAAGGAAATCCCAATTTTACGGAAACTGAGGGAGAAACTTGCAAATCAAGCCATTTAACCTGGACAACGACAGTGAAGGAAATTATCAACTACAACAGATTAAATAATAGACAAAAGCTGCATTCTTTTTCACCATAATGCGATCGCTACAGCAAGTAGCGCCTGCTAAAATTTCTGGTTATTTCAAAATTTAATAGATGAGGGCGATCGCTTTAAAATTTATTAGTGCTAAAGTAATTTATGGGAAAAGCTGTACTAACGCTTTTCCCATAATAAACCCTTAATTTATAGGGGCGATCGCTTATCCTGTCAGCTAGCAACCAGGGAATAACGGCTGTGAGTGCAGACGCTTCCGAGTGCTAGGGTTAAATGAAGCGATCGCGCCAGGATTAGCAAGCGTGTTCGTCTCATAACTGAGATGAGCAAATCCTGACTGCCTGACACATCTTTGTAGATGCTTGGTAGATCAAGGGTGACAGGTTAATGAACGGATGCGAGAGAACCAAATCTGGTCATAGAAATCATGCTCAGCCCGTTTAGAT